>CAIQON010000110.1 GCA_903873475.1 uncultured bacterium | reverse complement strand
GGACCCGCGACGGTTCGCCACGCCTCGTAGGCGACCATCTTCAGGAAGGCCGCGTCCGAATGCGGCGGAAAGAAGTCGGACAGGAACCGCAGGGTCGAGCGCAGGCTCTGGGGCTCGAACAGGATCCACGGGCGGAACTCGGTCGCCCACAGCATGGGTACCAGCAGTGCCACGCCGGCGAGCGTCCAGAACACCCGCCCGCTCCACGCGGGGTCGCGCAGCGACGGCGCCGTGCTGGCGATTGACATCAACGGCAGACCACGACCGTCGCCGCGCGCGCGGGCGGCTCCGCGGGCACCGGTGGCGCCCCTGCGAGTTCATGCTCGAACTGCGCGTACAGCCGCAGCAGGTGCTCCCGTGTCACCTCGGCCGAGGGCAGGTCGAACGCGAGTTCGCCATTGCGCAGCCCGATGATGCGCGGGAACGATGCGATCGCCACGTCGACCTGATGCAGCGTGGCGAGCAGGGTCACGCCGCGCATGCGGGCCTCGCCGGTGAGCGTCTCGATCACCATCCGCGAGCGCGTGGGGTCGAGCGCCGACAGTGGCTCGTCGACCAGCCACAGCCCGGCAGGCGCCAGCAGCGCGCGCGCCAGGCCGACACGCTGCCGCTCGCCGCCGGACAGGCGATCGACGCGCGTCCACAGCTTGTCCGACAGGTCGAAGCGCTCGAGCGCGGCATGCGCCTGCGCCGCACCCGAGGGATACACCAGGGAGCGCAGGCTCGACCACAGCGACAGGACCGGCAGCCGCGCGGCGAGCAGGGCGGTCACCGTGCGCTGCCGCGGCGGCAGTGGTGGCACCTGGGGCGCGAGGAAGAGCCTCCCGCGCAGGCGCTGCAACTGGCGCACCTGCAGCGACCAGGGGTCTACCGCATCCAGGCGAAGCCGGCCCGACGATGGACGCAGTGCACAGGCGATCGCATGCAGCAGCGTCGTCTTGCCTGCACCCGACGGGCCGATCACCGCGACCTGCTCGCCGGCCTCGATCTTCAGCGACAGCGGGCGCAGGGCCGCAGGTAGCTGCGCGGGTGCCGCGGGATGCCGGACTTCGAGCCTGTCGAGCGTCACTGCCAGCCCGCCCATCGCCAGCCCTCGTGCGCTACTTGATGAGACCGGCACTGCGGCCAGCCTGCTCCAGGCCCTTGTAGTTCGATGCCTGGGTCGGGATGAAACGCGCCGCCCGCGCGAGCCCGAGGATCTCCTTGCCTTCGGCATCCGCAGGGTTCAGCGCGAGCAATGCCTTGGTCACCCGCTCGCGCAGCGCTGCCGGCATGTCGGCATGGACCGACCAGTTGTAGTTGAAATAGGCGGGCGTCGTGTAGAACACCTCCACCTTCGACAGGTCGACCTTCTTCTCTTCGACGAACTTGCGCCACACGGTGATGTCGAGCGCGGCGGCATCGACGCGGCCGGTGACGACCGAGGCGATGGTCGCATCATGGGCACCCGAATAGGCGATGCGCTTGAAGTCGCGCTCCGGGTTGAGGCCGGCCTCGAGCAGGAAGTTGCGCGGCATCAGGTGGCCGGACGTGCTCGACTGCGATCCGAAGCTCACGTTGCGTCCCTTGAGGTCGGCGAGCGACTTGATGCCCGACCCGGCAAGCGTGATGAACACCGACCGGAACTGCGAATCCTCCTCGCGCTGCGCGATCGGGATCACCTTGTCGCCGGAGCGGATCCGCGCCTGCACGAAGGTGAAGCCACCGAACCAGACCATCTCCACCTGCTTGTTGACCAGGGCTTCGACGGCTGCGGGGTAGTCGGTGACGGGCGTGAACTCGACCTTCATGCCGAGCTGACGCTCGAGGTATTTCACCAGGGGCGCGAACTTGCGCAACTGCTCGCTCGCCGCTTCCTCCGGGATCGTGGTCACGCGGAACACGGACTGCGCGAGGGCCGCGGTGCTGGTCAGCGCCAGTGCGAACAGGACGGCGCCCACGCCGGCAAGGGCGCGCCGCATCGGAGAACTGGCACGAGAGGGCACACGCTCTGCAGGAAGGGAATCGAGGCAGAACGGGCTGGCGGAAACGGTGGCGATCATCGGTTGCATGCAGGCACCTGTGAATCGAGGATGAAGGGACGACGGTTGGGCGGGAATCGAGGCCCGGCCGGGGCAGGATACCGGATTCGGCCGCGGCCCTTTCGTGTTCATTGCAGGCCCGTTATCCTTCGGCAAGGACAGGATCGGGTATCCGATCGAGCCGGCAATACCGGAGGGACGGCAATGGGTTGGGAACTCAAGCTTGGCATCATCGTGCCCTCGTGGAACACGGTGATGGAGTACGAATGGCAACGACTGGCCGGCGAAGGCATCTCGGTACACGCGCAACGCATCCGCCACCTTGCTGACACGGAAGCGGACCTCGCATGGCTTGGAACGCAGGCGCCAGCCGCCGCTGAGCTGCTCTCGCATGCGAAAGTAGATGCGATCTGCTACGGATGCACCGCCAGCGGATTCCTCGAGACGCCGGCCGACGATCTCGAGCATGAAGCTGCGCTGACTCGAGCGACCGGCATTCCGACAGTGGCGTCTTCCGCTTCCATCGTGCGTGCGCTGCGTGCCGTGGGCGCGACACGCATCAGCGTCGCGTCGCCGTACGAGCCGTGGCTGAACGAGCGAGTCAGGCAGCACCTCGAGGCAGCCGGGTTCACGGTGGTCGCCATGAAGGGGCTGGGCACGCAGGCGCACGGCAGCATTTCGACCGAGACCGTGCGCGCGCTGGCACTGGAAGTGGTCAGGCCGGAAACGCAGGCGATCTTCATCAGCTGCTCGAACTTTCGCACGCTCGACATCCTCGCGCAGGTAGAGCAGGCGACCGGGCTGCCGGTGATCACCAGCAACCAGGCAGCCCTCTGGGGTACGCTGCGGGCAATCGGCGATCGGCGCGGCATGCCTGGCGCAGGCCGGCTGTTCACCGATGCCTGATCGGGCAGCATCCCGAAAAAAGAGCGGCCCAGCCGCACAGGAGGGGCAGTGATGAACGACGATACAGGTTTTCGCGGCGCATCCAGCATGCTTGCAGCCGCCTTTCTGTTCTGCGTCACCAGTGCAGGCACGGCGGTGGCGCAGGACTATCCGTCGAGGCCGGTACGTATCGTCGTGCCGTTTCCGGCGGGCGGTACCACCGACATCATCGGGCGCGTCGTCGGGCAGCGACTGACCAGGGACTGGAAGCAGCAGGTGCTGATCGACAACCGACCGGGTGGCGGCGCGAACATCGGCGCCGAACTGGCCATGCGCGCCGCGCCCGACGGCTACACGCTGTTCATGGCATCGACCGCGCACAGCATCAACGCGACGCTGTATCCGAAGCTCCCATACGATCCGGTCAAGGACTTCACCGCGATCTCGATGATGGCCGACACCGCGCAGGTGCTGGTCGTGCATCCGTCGTTGCCGGTGAAGGACGTACGGGGCCTCATCGCGCTGCTGAAGCAGCGCCCGGGCGACCTCAGCTACAGCTCGGCAGGCAACGGCAGCCAGCCGCACCTGTCGGCCGAGATGTTCCGGATGCTGACCGGAACCCGCATGACCCACATCCCCTACAAGGGCGGCCCGCAGGCCATGACCGACCTGATCGCCGGTTTCGTCGCGCTGTCCTTCGCCACCGCGCCTTCGGCCGTGCCCCACGTCAAGTCCGGCAAGGTGCGGGCGCTCGGCGTCAGTTCGCTCGTGCGCATCCCGGCGCTGCCGCAGGTGCCGACGATCGACGAATCCGGCCTCGCCGGTTTCGAGGCCAACAACGTATTCGGCATGGTCGGCCCGCCCGGCCTTCCGGCCGCGCTGGTCGAACGCATCAATGCCGATCTGGTGGCGGCCCTGAAAGATCCGGGCATCCGGGGCGCGTTGAGCGAGCAGGGGGCCGAAGCGCGGCCGAGCACACCCGCGGAGTATGCTGCGCTGATCCGCAACGAGGTCGCGAACTGGGGCAAGGTGGTGCGCCAGTCCGGTGCGCGGGTCGACTGAGAGCGGTGGCCGTTCGCGGCATGGAGGCAGGATGACAGCGGCAGTCAAGCAGAAGATGGCGCGCGGCGAAGTGGCGGTCGCGGTGAACCTCGCTGGCCACAATCCGGACCTGCTGGAATCGCTGGCCCGTTGGGGTGCCGACATGGCCTTCATCGACTGCGAGCGAACCGGCATCGGCATCGATGCGGCGAGCGACCTGATCCGCGCGGCGCGCGCGGCGCGTCTGCCCGCCGTCGTGCGCAGCTGGTCGCGGGCGCCCGAAGTGCTCGTGCAGTATTTCGATCGCAAGGCCGACGGCATCGTCGTGCCGCACATCGACTCTGCGGCGGAGGCCGCCTCGGTGGTCGAGGTCG
>CAIQON010000109.1 GCA_903873475.1 uncultured bacterium | reverse complement strand
GCGCCGATGCCATCCTGCGCATCGTCGCGCAGCGGATGAGCGACAACATGAAGCAGCCGATCGTGCTCGAGAACGTGCCCGGTGCCGCCGGCGTGATCGGTGCGGAGCGCGCAGCGCGCGCACCGGCCGACGGCTACACGATCTTCGGCGCGAACGACGGCACGCTTAACATGACGCCGCACCTGCGCAAGAAGGTCAACTACGACACGCTCGAGAGCTTCGAGCCGGTCAGCCTGCTGGCCAACATCACCTGGGTGCTGATCGCCAACCCGAGCCTGCCGGTGAAGTCGGTGAAGGACCTGATCGCGCTCGCGAAGGCCAACCCGGGCAAGATGGATTACGCCTCCGGTGGCGTGGGCAGCCCGCAGCACATCGCGATGGAGCTGTTCGCGCTGCAGGCCGGCGTGAAGATGAACCATGTGCCCTACAAGGGCGCGACCCAGGCTGCGTCGGACGTGGTCAGTGGCCATGTGCCGACGATGTTCACCGCGCTGTCGATCGTCCTTTCGCAGATCCAGGCGGGCAAGGTGCGCGCGCTGGCGGTCGGTGGCTCGAAGCGGTTCCCGCAGATCCCGAACGTGCCCACTGCCTCTGAGTCCGGCCTGCCCGGCTTCGAGTTCGTGACCTGGGCCGGGCTGTACATGCCGCGCGGCACGCCGAAGGCGGTGATCGACCGCCTGGCAGCCGAAGCAGCGAAGGCGATGGCCGACGCGGACGTGCGCGAGAAGCTGACCGCGCTGGGCCTGGAGCCGGTCGGCTCGACGCCCGAAGAACTGCGCCGCGCGACCCGCCAGGGTTTCGAGCGCATGGGCAAGACGATCCGCGCGGCGGGCATCCAGCCCGAGTGATCAACGCGGGCCGGGTTTCGCCCGCACGACGGCCGGGCGGCGCGCCGTCGATGTCTTCGCCGGTGCGCGCGGCGCAGTGCGGGGCGACCTGCCGGCCTTCACCGCCGCGGGTCCGGCCGCCGCGGCCCGCTCTTCCAGCGCCCTGATCGCCGCATCGCGCAGCGCGAGCGAATTCGCCCGCGCGATCCGCTCGGCCGCATCTCCCTCGCCAGCCTCGATCGCCTGGATCAGGCCGTGCCACGCTGCAGCCGAATCACGCCGCCGTTTCGCATCCTGCAGGCCCAGCCGGGTGTAGCGCGCAGTCTGCATGGACAGCGACTCGAGCATCGTGCGCAGCCACGGGTTGGCCACCGAGGCGGTGAAGGCCGCGTTGACCGCCAGCGCGGCATCGACATAGCCGTCGGCCGGGTCGTTGCCACGCACCATCGCGCGCAACTGCGCGACCTTCGGCTTGAGTGCCTGCGCGAATGGCCGGTGCCCGCCGTCCTCGGCGATCCAGCGCGCGCGCAGCCCGACCAGCGCCGCGCGTACCTGGTACAGCTCGGTCACCTCGCGCACGGAGACTTCGCGCACCACCGCGCCCCGGTAGGGCGCGATGGTCGCCAGCCCCTGCCGCTCCAGGGCGCGCAAGGCATCGCGTACCGGCCCGTGGCTGACCCCGAACTCGGCCGCGATGTTCGCCTCTACCAGCCGCTGCCCGGGCGAGAGCCCGCCCTCGATGATGCGCGCAGCGAGCACCCGCGCGATGCGCTCCGGCATGGTCGAAGCGAGGCCGGCGGTCGTGTCGACGGGCGCATGCTTCAGGTTCGTTCGGGCTGCCATGGCACCGATTCTAGCCGGGCTCCTGCAGGGACGGCGACCTGGGGCGACGACCTTGCGGATTATTGATAATCGACAATACAATGCGTACATATCGATCCTGAAGGAAGACGCCGCCATGACCCCGCCTGCCACGCTCGACGCCACCGCCCCGACTGCCGCCGGATTCATCCCGGATGCCCCTGTGCAGGTCGTGCCGACCGGCAAGGGCATCGGCGCCGATATCGTCGGGCCGGACCTCTCCTGCGCGCTGTCCGACGCCACCTTTGCAGCCATCCGCGACGCCTGGCTCGAGCACAAGGTGCTGCGCTTCCGCGGCCAGGACCTGGCCAAGGACGACCTGCTCGCGTTCAGCCGCCGCTTCGGCACGCTCGACAAGGCGCCGATCAACATCCGCGGCAAGAACTGGATCGAGGGCTACCCGGAACTCGCGGTGATGTCGAACATCAAGGTCGCCGGTGAAGTCATCGGCAGCCTCGGCTACGGCGAAGCTGTGTGGCACACCGACATGTCGTACCAGGAGATCACCCCGTCGGCCGCGCTGCTGTACTCGGTCGAGCTGCCGGCCAGGGGTGGCGAGACCGGCTTCATCGACATGTATGCCGCCTACGAGACGCTGCCCGCAGACCTGAAGGCCGCGATCGAGGGTCGGCAGATCAAGCACGACGCCAGCCACAACAGTGCTGGCGAACTGCGCAAGGGCTTCCAGAAGGTCACCGACCCGCGCGAGGCGCCAGGCGCGATCCACCCGATCGTGATCCGCCACCCCGAGACCGGCCGCCGTGCGCTCTTTCTCGGCCGCCGGCCGAACGGCTACGTGATGGGGCTGTCCCTGGACGAAAGCGAAGCGCTGCTCGACCGCCTGTGGGCGCATGCGGTCCAGGTGCCCTATTGCTGGTTCCAGGAATGGCAGCTCGGCGACCTGGTGATGTGGGACAACCGCTGCACGATGCACAAGCGCAATGCGTTCGATGCGAACGAGCGCCGGCTGCTGCTGCGCACGACCATCAAGGCCGAGCGTCCGTCCGCCTGATTCCGGAGCCTGCAGCGGGGCGCCACCGGCCCGCTGAGCACCGGCACGATCGCCCGCCGGACGCGCCACCCGGCACCACGGGCGCGTCCATGCGACCATTGGCAGGCTGCGGGGCCGACTGCCTCGCCCGCGCGAACGCCACCCAGAGGACGCGCGCCGGACCTGGACACGCGGAACAGCCGAGGAACTTCACTTGACGCGCATCGCCGAGATCCGCACGCACCCGCTGTCGGTGCCGCTGGCGGAAACCCTGTACACCGCCCATGAATGCCACCAGAAGGCGCACCTGATCGTCGTCGAGGTGCGCACCGACGACGGGCTGGTCGGCACCGCCGAGATCCATGCAACGCCGATGGCGGCCGTATGCGACTGGGTGGGCCGCTTCTCCGCGCTGCTGAAGGGGCGCGATGCCCTGGCCACCACCGACAACTGGGAGTTCCTGTTCTCGCTGACCTCGCCACGCCCCGGTGGCATGTTCGCGAAGGACGGCCTGCCTGCCCCGATCGCCCGCTCGGCACGCGCGAACGTGATGGCCGCGATCGGCGGCATCGACCTGGCGCTCTGGGATATCCGCGGCAAGGCGGCCGGGCTGCCGGTGTGGCGCCTGCTCGGCGGCAGCGGTGCGCCGGTGCGCAGCTATGCCACCGGCGGCTTCTACCGCGAAGGCGCGCCGCTGGATGCCTGCGCACATGAACTCGCCGGCTATGTCGAGGCTGGCTATCGCGCCGTCAAGCTGAAGACCGGCGGCCTGACCATCGCCGAGGAAGTCGAGCGCATCCGCGCCACGCGCGCGGCGATCGGCCCCGACGTGCTGCTGATGCTCGACATGAACGCCGCGTTCTCCCTGGAAGACTGCATCCGCTTCGCGCATGCGGTCGAGCCGTTCGACATCTTCTGGCTGGAGGAGCCGCTGCACTGGCACATGAGCCCGACCGACTTCGCCGTGCTGGCCCGCTCGACGCACATCCCGATCGGCCACGGCGAGCGCGAACTGACCCGGCACACGGTGCGCGACTTCATCGAGCACGGCGGCATCCGCTACGTGCAGTTCGATGCCACCCGTGCCGGTGGCATGACCGAAGCAGTACGCATCGCCCACCTCGCCGAGCAGCATGGCGTGTCGATCGCGCCGCACCTGGCGCCGGAGATCCACTCGCACCTGGTCGCCGCGTTCCGTACCGCGTCGTTCGGCGTCGAGACGATGGGCGGATCGGATCGCAACCCGCTGTCCTACGGGCTGTACCGGGCGCGCATGCAGATGCGCGACGGCATGGTCGACATCCCGCAGGGCCCAGGCTGGGGCGCCGAGGTAGACTGGGACTTCGTCGGGAAGCACCGCGCATGAAGCAACATGGACCATCCACGATGATCCGGCGCGCGCGCGCCTTCGCCGTAACCCTCGCCGGCGCGGCACTCGCGCCCCTGCTGCTCGCCTCGCCGCCCGCGGCTGCGCAGGCATGGCCATCGAAGCCGATCCGGGTGATCGT
>CAIQON010000108.1 GCA_903873475.1 uncultured bacterium | reverse complement strand
GGTTCGGACACGATCCTGGGCGACAACGGCTTCGTGCAGATGGACGTGGTGGGCGAGAAGTTCGCGCAGGTGAAGACGCTGACGCAGGCCTCGGCCGGTGGCGGCACGGTGGACCTGGGTGGCGATGACGTCATCACGTCGCTCGACGGCACGAAGTTCGTGATCGGTGGGGACGGCATGGACACGATCGAGCTGGGCAAGAACAGTTCGGTGTCGAGCAACCACATCGTGATCGGCGACAACGGCACGGTAGATTTCGTCGCGATCGGACTGCCGGGTGCCGGCAAGGCGCTGCGCTTCGAGACGACTGACACGCTCTCGGCCACCGGCGGGGCTGACGTGATCCGCGTGGGCTCGGGCGACAACACGATCCTGGGCGGCATGGGTGGCGACACCATCACCACCGACATGGGCGGCTCCGAGACGGGCACGGACACGATCCTGGGCGACAACGGCTTCGTGCAGATGGATGTCGAGGGCAACCGGTTCGCCGAGGTACGGACGAAGACGGTGGCCTCGGCGGGCGGCGGCACGGTAGATCTGGGTGGCGACGATGTCATCACGGGCCTGGATGGTTCGAAGATCGCGTTTGGCGGCGACGGTGCCGACCAGATCAGCTTCCGCAATGGCAACCATACGATCCTGGGCGATAACGGGACCGTGAACTACGTAGCCTTTGGACAGACCGGCGCTGGCAACGTGCTGACGCTGCAATCCTCGGACACGTTGCGCGGTACGGGCGGCAACGATCGGATCAGCGCCGGCAACGGCAGCAACCTGATCATCGCGGGCATGGGTGCAGACCAGGTCACCACCGGCAGCGGCGCAGACCTGATCCTGGGCGACAACGGCATCGTGCAGTTCGACACGGTGGGTGCCGGATTGGCGCAGGTGAAGACGCTCACGCAGGCTTCGGCCGGTGGCGGGACGGTCGACCTGGGCGGGGCGGACAGCATCACGGCGGCCGACGGGGCCAAGACGATCATCGGCGGCGATCTCGCCGATACCGTTTCCATGGGCAGCGGCGTCCATACGGTTCTCGGCGACAACGGACTGCTGACCTATGTCGCGATGGGTCGCGTCGGGGCCGGCAACCTGCTCGCGCTGGAGACGACCGATACCCAGCCCGCCACTGGTGGCGATGACATCGTTTTCGCCGGGAACGGTGAAAACCTGATCGCCACGGGCATGGGTGCCGATCGCGTCACGACCTCCAGCGGATCCGATGTGATCCTCGGCGACAACGGCATCATCCTGCGGGATCCGACTGGCCGCTTCCTCGATGCCATCACCAGCACGGTGAGGCTCGAGGGTGGTGACGACATCATCGTCGCGGGCGATGGCTCGAAGACCGTCGTCGCCGGTATCGGAAGCGACGAGGTGCGCCTGGGCACGGGAACGCACGTCGTGCTGGCCGACAACGGCTTCCTCGACTACAGCGGGTCGGGCATCCTCCAGTTCGTGGAGACCACCGAGATCGGGTACGGCGGAGACGATCGTATCAGCGCCGCCGGCGGCGATTCGCTCGTCTTCGGTGGCATGGGCGACGATTCGGTCGTCACCGGTGCAGGGCGCGACGTGATCGTCGGTGACAATGCGTTTGCGACCTTCAATGGCGTGTCCGGAGACCCGCAGCTCGTCTCGTCGTCCTTCCCGCGACTGGGCGGCCGCGACGTGGTGTTCGCAGGCGACGGCAACGACATCCTGATCGGTGGCTACGAAAGCGATCGTCTCTGGGGCGAAGGCGATGATGACCTGGTCATCGGCGACAGCGGCCGTGTGTTCTACTTCCCGACCGGTGCGCGTCCGTCCCAGGTCGAGTCCATCGACATGACCATCGGCTCTCAGGATGTCGTGTCGGGGGGCGGTGGCTACAACGTGGTCATCGGCGGTCCTGACGACGACCTGCTGTACGGGAACCTGGATTTCGACATCATGGCCGGCGACTATCTGGTGGTGTACTTCAAGCCCGATAGCCGCGTGGAGCAGGTGATCCGTTTCCACGGGGCGGGTGCCGACCTGCCCGCGGATTCGAACGAAGATGAGTTCATCGAGCGCGTCGAGAACATCGTCCGGGAAATGCCCAACGTCTCTCGACCGGCCGACATCCTGATCGGAGACGCGGCGAGCGATACGCGCCGCCTGTATGCGACTGACGGGTCATCGACGGCGGTGATGCCCACGATCCTCGGCTTCCAGTTCTCCGATGCGCCACGGTTCGGCGCGGACAGTGCGCCTCCGGCCGCGTCCACCATGGGACCGGACCAGGCACCCACGACTCCGCCGCCGTCGCCGTCGTCGTCGCCGCCGGGCGGGGTGCCACCCGAGGGGGGCGTGCAGCAACCGGCCGGCGAGGCAGCTGGCAGCCCGTCGCCAGCCGACGCCGCGGCACTGACAGAATCCGCCGAGATTGCAGCCTTCTTGCGTTCACTGCCGGAATCCGGCCCGGCCGTGCGTGTCGACTGGTCGAGCGTCGGGCGAGAGGTGGCTCCGGTGCGGGATGAGCAGTCGCATGAACTCGCGCTCGCCGGGCTGTTGGGAGCGCAAGTGCTTGGCGCGGGCAGCAAGGGTGTCTGGTTCACGGCTGACGGCCGTGTCATGCTGGAGCGCCGTCGGCAAGTCCGTCCCGGGATGGCTGCGCCCGGGCTTGCGCCGGGCGCCATCGAATCGACCGCGGGCCATTGGATGGACGGAACCAGAGGCTTGCCGGTCACCGTCGATACCGTGGACATCCGGCACGCGCTGCAGGCCTCCCCGCGCATCGACTGGGCCAAAGACCCGCGTGCGGGCTGACGCCACGCAGATCGAGACTGCCGCTGTTCGCGCCGCTGTCGCCCGTTCCGCGGGCGCGATCGACCGGTGGGATTAGGATATAAGACAGTGCTACCTGGCTCTGCACGCGCGGTGCCATCAGACCAACCCTATCGATGACAGGAATCGCGATGAGCAGGACTCCCTCAGCGAGTGTCTCAGCGAGCGGCGAAGACAATACCCCGGACACGAATACGCGCAGCGGCGATCCTCAGCGAATCATCTGGGACGATTCGCGAATGGAGACCTCCTATTCCAACGTCTGCAATGTCCTTGGATCGCGCGAGGAAATCACTCTGCTGTTCGGGGCGAATCAGGCGTGGCACGCAGGTCAGAAAGAAGTCAAGGTCATGCTGTCCGACCGGATCGTACTCAATCCCCATGCGGCCAAGCGCCTCGGCGTTCTCCTGGAGCGGGTACTCAAGGAGTATGAGTCCCGTTTCGGTGAATTGAAGACGGATGCTTGACCGTTGAGCCGGGCGGTCCGCGTGCCATGACCGAGACCGTCACCGCGAGCACCGCGACCGGGATGCAGGCCACGGCACCCGGCGCCAGTCCCGAAGCGTTCCAGCGCGACTGGCTCGCGTCGTGCTGTGCCTCGCTGCCCGAGGCTCGGCGCGCGGTACTGCTCCTGGGCGCCCCTGACGCAGGCCCGTTCTCGCCCGCGGCGTTCTGGCCGGCGGGCCAGGGGCCGAGCGAGCTGCTGGCCGATGTCGCCACGCGTACGCTCGAAGGACGCCGCAGCATCGTATCGTCCCGTCCGGACGGCGCATGCGTGAGTTGTCCGCTGATGATCGATGGCCAGTTGCACGGTCTCGTGGCCGTCGAGTTCGAGCCTCGGGAGGCGGCCGCGGTGCAGGCGCTCGTGCCGCGCTTGTCCTGGGCGCTTTACGCGATCGAAGCATCGCTGCGAGCCGCTCAGTCGGAGGAAGAACAGGCGACGCGCGAAAGGCTGATGAGTACGCTGGACCTGCTGGCCACCTCGCTCGCGGAGGAGCGTTTCCCGGCGGCGGCGAACGCGCTCGCGACGGACCTGGCAGTACGGCTCGATTGCGACCGGGTCAGCATCGGGTTCCAGAAGAATGGCCATGTGGACGTTGCCGCGGTCTCGCACAGCGCGGAATTCGGCCAGAGGATGAACCTTACCCGCGCCATCGGAATGGCGATGGATGAGGCACTGGACCAGAGATCGATCATCGTCGTGCCTGCAGGTACGGGCGCGCCGCTGGTCACGCGCGACCACGATGCGCTTGCCCGCCAGTTCGGCAGCGGCAGCATCCTCACGATTCCGTTCCAGCCGGACGAGCGACGCGGTGGGGCCTTCACCCTCGAGCGTCCCGCCAGTCGACCGTTCGATGCGTCCACCATCGAGCTCTGCCAGGCGACGGTGGCGCTGACCAGCCGCATCCTCGAGGCCAAACGCCTCAACGACAGACACTTCCTGAGCCGTTTCCGGGACGCTTCCCGAGAGCAACTCACGAAGCTCATCGGGCCGAAGTATTTCGGACGCAAGCTCGTGGCCCTTTCGCTGATCGCACTGGTCGTGTTCTTCAGCCTGGCAACCGGCAACCACCGGGTAGGCGCGCAGGCATCCCTCGAGGGCTCGGTGCGCCGCGTGCTCATCGCACCGATCGATGGCTACGTGGCAACTGCGACGCATCGCGCGGGGGACGTCGTGAAAGCGGGCAACGTGCTCGCGACGCTGGATCAGCGGGACCTGCGGCTCGAATACTACAAATGGCAGAGCCAGCGCACTCAATACACGCGCCAGTACCAGGAGGCGGTTGCCAAGTATGACCGCGCGCTGGCCAGCATCATCCTCGCGCAGGTACAGCAAGCCGAGGCGCAGGTCAGCCTGCTCGCGGAGCAACTGCAGCGCACGCATATCGTCTCGCCATTCCACGGCGTCGTGGTCAGCGGCGACCTGCACCAGTCGCTCGGCGCGGCGGTCAAGCGCGGCCAGGTGCTTTTCGAGGTGTCGCCGCTCGACGGCTACCGCGTCGTGCTCGAAGTGCCGGAGACCGCGATCGGCAATGTGCGTGCCGGGCAGAAGGGACGGTTGCTGCTCAGCTCGCTGCCCGGGGAGGTGTATCCGTTTGTCATCAGCACCGTGACGCCCGTGGTGACCTCGCGGGAAGGCCGGAGCTATTTCCGCGTGGAGGCGCTGCTCGAGCAGCGTTCCGATCGGCTGCGACCCGGGATGGAGGGCGTGGCGAAGATCGAGGCAGGACGGCGCAGCCTGTTCTGGATGATCACCCACCGGTTCTTCGACTGGCTGCGTCTGGCCGTGTGGTCCTGGGCGTGAAGCGCGCATAGCCATGCAGTCGATATCCCTGTTCAGCGATTCCTGGTATCGCGTGGCGACGCTCAGGCCGCGGTTGCGCAGTCATGCGCAGATCCACCGTCATGTCTATCGCCAGGCGGTGTGGTACGTGATGCAGAATCACTCGACCGGCAAGTTCCATCGGTTCACGCCGGTCGCCAACCTGGTCATCGGGCTGATGGATGGCCAGCGTACGCTCCAGGACATCTGGAACATCGCCTGCGCCCGGCTCGGTGAGGCGGCGCCGTCGCAGGACGAGGTCATCAAGCTGATGTCCGACCTGCACGCAGCCGATGCGCTGCAGGGCGACGCGTCTCCGGATGCGCGGGAACGCGAGGAGCGCCGGCTGCGGCACCGGCGCACGAAGCTCAAGCAGTACGTCGGCAATCCGCTGTCGATCCGGTTCCCGCTGGTTGATCCGGACCGGTTCCTGGACCGGGCGATGCCGTTCCTGCGGCCGCTCATGGGCTGGCCTGGAGCCCTGCTCTGGCTCGCGGTTGCGACCAGCGCGGCGATCCTGGTGGGAATGCACTGGAAGGAACTGTCTAGCGATGTCGTCGATCGCGTGTTCACCCTGGAGAACCTGCTGCTCGCCTGGGTCGTCTTCCCGCTGATCAAGCTGCTGCACGAACTGGGCCATGCGGTGGCCATCAAGGCGGGCGGTGGGGAAGTGCACGAGATGGGCGTCATGCTGCTGGTGCTGGTCCCCATCCCGTACGTCGATGCCTCGGCTGCCACGGCCTTCCGCGACAAGCGGAGTCGAATGCTCGTGGGCGCGGCAGGCATGCTGGTGGAGCTGTTCCTCGCATCGCTGGCGGTGTTCGTCTGGATCAATCTCGAACCCGGATTTACCCGGGCGGTCATCTATAACATCATCCTGATCGCGGGCATCACCACGATCCTGTTCAACGCGAACCCGCTGCTGCGGTTCGACGGCTATTACATCCTGGCCGACTGGATCGAATCGCCCAACCTCGGCCAGCGTGCCAACGACTATCTCGGCTACCTTGTTCGCCGCTACCTGTTCGGCGTGCAGGGGGACGCATCGCCTGCGGAGACGGACGCCGAGCGAGGCTGGCTCGCCGGCTATGCGGTGCTTTCCTTCTTCTACCGCATCGGCATGATGGTTTCGATCGCCGTGCTGGTCGCAACGCAGTTCTTCTTTATCGGGGTCGTGCTCGCGCTCTGGGCGGTCGCAAGCATGCTGGTCATCCCGATCGGCAAGAAGATCCACTATCTTTTCTTCAACCCCCGGATCGCCGGCAAGCGCCCGCGAGCGCTGTTCGTCACCGGCGTGATGCTGGCAGGCATCGTGGGCATCGTGGCATGGGTGCCCGCGCCTTCATCGACACGCGCGGAAGGGGTGATCTGGGCTCCGGAGCAGGCGCATGTGCGCGCCGCGATCGACGGCGTGGTCGGACGTGTCCTGGTGAAGCCGGAGCAACCGGTCGTCGCAGGACAGCCACTGATCGAGTGCCATGATCCGGAATTGGAAGCCCGTACCCGCGTTCTGCAGGCGCAACTCGCGGAACTGGATGCGCGTCATCAGCTGGCGCGCGTGAGCAATCGGGTGCAGGTGGAACTGATCGACGAGCAGCGCGAGCACGTGCGCGAAGCACTCAGGCAGGCGCGCCGCCGGCAGGCGGAACTGCTCATCCGCGCGCCAACCAGCGGTGTTTTCGTGATGCAGGATCCGGACAACCTGCCGGGCCGGTACGTCCAGCGCGGCGAGTTGCTTGCCCACGTGGTCGATCGCACGGCGAAGACCGTACGTGTCGTGGTGTCGGCGGCGGAAGGCGCGCAGGTCGCCACGCGTACCCGGCGAGTGGAGATCCGTCCGGTGGAGCGGATCGGCCAGCCGTTCGAAGCGCGCATCGCGCGCGAGGTCCCTGCTGCGACCAACGAGCTACCCAGCCTCGCACTGAGTCTCCAGGGCGGTGGCAAGATCGGGCTGGACCCGACGAAGGGCGACGATGGACGCGCACTCGAGAAACTGTTCGTGCTCGACCTGGAACTGCCGCGGGGCGAGCAGACCAATTACCTGGGCGGTCGGATCCATGTGCGGTTCGAACACCTGCCGGAGCCGCTGGCGACCCAGTGGTATCGAGCGTTAAGGCGCGCGTTCCTCAAGCAATTCAACGTCTGAGCGAATCCGATGGCGCGCCTCGTGATCCCTGCACCGCTGCTCGACGACGTCTATCCGGAGCGGCCTGATGCGACCGACGAGACCTGGCTCGACCGTACCGGAAAGGCGGCTACCGGCCGTGTCCTGCGGGCGCTGCGTGCGCGCGCAGCAGGCGGGAACCGTATCGTTGCGAAGGTCGCCGCAGTGGGTGACCGCTATCGTCACCACGATCCGGTCCAGTTGGCGGCCGAGGCGCGTGAGCTCCGGTTGCGCCTGCGGCGGGAGGGTCTCACCGAGGCGCTTGCCGCATGTGCGTTCGCCCTGGTACGGGAGGCGGCAGATCAGACGCTCGGCATGCGTCATTTCGACGTCCAGCTCAGGGGCGCCTGGATCATGCTCAACGGCATGGTGGCCGAGATGCAGACCGGCGAGGGCAAGACCCTGACGGCCACGCTGGCTGCCTGCACCGCTGCCCTGGCGGGCATCCCGGTCCATGTCATCACGGTGAACGATTACCTGGTCGAGCGCGATTTCAAGACACTGCGCCCGCTCTACGAGGTGCTGGGTATCCGGGTTGCATACGTGACGATCGAGATGAACCCCGACGCGCGCCGCGCCGCGTACGCGCACGACGTCGTCTACTGCAGCAACAAGACGCTGGTGTTCGACTACCTGCGCGACCGGCTCATGCTGGCCAAGGGAGGCTATCCGCTTCACCTGCAGCTCGACAAGGCCTATGGCGAGCATGCGAGGCGCCGCAAGCTGCTGTTGCAGGGACTGCACTTCGCCATCGTCGACGAAGCCGACAGCGTGCTGGTCGACGAGGCGCGCACGCCGCTGATCATTTCAGCGGAGGTTCCCGCCGCCGATGAGGCGCTCGTCGCGACTCAGGCGCTCGGGATCGCGCGCCAGCTCTCCCCTGGCGAGCATTTCGTCATCCTCAAGTCCGAGCGTCGGATCGCCCTTACCGAAGCGGGACACGGACGGGTGATCGACCTGTGCAAGGCGATGGGTGGCGTATGGGCTGGCGCGCTGAGGCGCGAGGAACTGGTCAGGCAAGCGCTCTCTGCGCTGCATCTGTTCCTGCTGGACGATCATTACGTGATCCGGGAGGGCAAGATCCAGGTCGTCGACGAGCACACCGGTCGGGTCATGGCCGATCGGTCCTGGAGCCAGGGGCTGCACCAGCTGATCGAGTCCAAGGAGGGCGTGGAGATCACGCCGCGCAAGGAATCCCTGGCACGCATCAGTTACCAGCGCTTCTTCCGCCGCTACCTTCACCTGGGCGGAATGACGGGCACCGCGGCGGAGGTGGCCGGCGAACTCGGATCGGTCTACAACCTGCCGGTCGTACGCGTGCCCACGCATCGCCCGAGCAGGCGGGTCCGGCGTGCCGATCGTGTCCTCGAGACCGAGGATGCGAAGTGGCGCCAGATCGCGGAGCGGGTCGCCGTACTGCATGCCAGCCGTGTGCCGGTGCTGCTCGGAACGCGCTCGGTGGCGTCTTCTGAGCGGGCCAGTGCGCTGCTCGCCGAGAGGGGCCTCGCCCACCAGGTACTCAACGCGAAGCAGGATGAAGAGGAGGCGGCGATCGTCGCCCGCGCGGGAGAGCCGGGCTGCATTACCATAGCCACGAACATGGCGGGGCGGGGTACGGACATCAAGCTTGCGCCGGGGGTGGGCGACAGCGGCGGGCTGCATATCATCCTCTCGGAGCGCCACGAGGCGGGTCGCATCGACCGGCAGCTGGCGGGGCGCTGCTCGCGCCAGGGAGACGCCGGTCATTTCGAGGCTGTGCTGTCGATGGAGGATCCACTGTTGGAACCCTATCGTGGCGGGCCCGTGGAATGGCTGGTCCGGTGCGTGCCCGAACGCTCGGATGTCGGGCAGCTGCTGCGGCGAGCCTGGATCCGCTTCGCCCAGCGGCGCACGGAGGGCATGCACTCGAAGGTGCGCCGCCAGTTGCTGCAGGCGGACCGGCAGGCGAAGACAATCCTGTCCTTTACCGGCCAGCCGGAATGATCAGTCCGGGCACGGCCTCTTTTCGTGGAGTATCCAGCATGGTCCAACCCCTTCCGTATCTGCTGATCGTTGCGCTGTCGGTTGGCGCAGCGTTCGCGCAGACGCCGCCGCCGGGCGGCATGCCCCTGCGACTCGAGGCGCCGGCACTCCCGGCACGGCTCCCTGCGCTGAGCGGGAACACCGGTCGCCAGCTGGGCGATGCCATGGAGTGCATGGTCGAGCCCAGCCTGATCACCAGCCTGGGCAGCCCGGTGGAGGGTACGCTGCACGAGGTGCTGGTCGAGCGGGGCAGCGTGGTCACCCAGGGCCAGGAGATCGCGCGGCTTCACTCGAAGGTTGAAGAGGCCAGCGTCCGGCTCAAGACCGCACAGGAGGAGTTCGCCAGGCGCAGGGTGGAGCGCAGCGAGGAACTGTTCAAGAATCAGCTCATTTCCGCCAGCGAAAGGGATGAGCTCGAGACCCAGATGCGCCTCGCCGGCCTCGAACTCGCACAGCAGCGCCAGGTGCTCGAGCAGAGGACCATCCGCAGCCCCGTGAACGGCGTGGTGGTGGAGCGCATGCTCGCGCCGGGCGAGCGCGTGGGTGATGGCAGGATCGTCAAGATCGCGCGGATCGACCCGCTCAACGTCGAGGTGATTGCGCCGGTGGAACTGCTCGGGCGGATCCGGGTGGGGATGTCCGGCGACGTACGGTTCGGCTCGCAGTTGCCGGGCAGCTATCGCGCGAACGTGGTGGTCGTGGACAGGGTGGTCGACGCGGCCAGCGGCACGTTCGGCGTGCGCCTGCATCTGGCGAATTCCGAAGGACGCATCCCCGCTGGAATCAAGTGCACGGTACGCTTCCAGCGGTAGTTCCGGTCGGCACCGCGCCGCTGATCGAGTTCCTGCGCGCGGCGCCGCTGCAGGGAGTGGAGCGATCCTTCAAGCTGGCGCCCGGCCAACTGATCGGCGAGCGTCTGCTGGCGGGGATTTCCCTGGCGGTCGTCGATACCGCCTGGTTGAGTGCTGTCTTTCGGGCGATCGGGTTCCCGGATGCCGAACGTACGGCGTTCGAGCGGCATGCGCTGCAGGCCGATATCGTGCACTTCGGTTACGAGGCAGGCCCCGATGGCCTGCTGTTCAAGGTCTATCTGGAGTATGCGAGGCGCATCGACTTGGCGACCGGCCCGGTCCTGCTGCATCTGGCGTGGAAGTGGTCTCCGGCGGATCCCGGTCGCCAGGCCATTGCGCGCTATCGCTATCTGCCCGGCGTGAACGCCGCAGCGATAGGGGAACGCATCGGCCGACTCTGCGACGCGCGCGGGGCGGCCCTGTTGATGGATGTGGCGGCGCTGGCTGCGGCGCGCAGCCCGGAGCCGCTGATGTATCTCGAGGTCTGCGAGGACGGCAACCCGCGCGCGTCCTTCGACCTCAACGTCCATCCGTCCGGTCTCCATCTGCGCGATGTCGAGCCGCAGTTGCGGGGGCTCCTGTCGTACTTCCGCGTGCCGCCGGCCGCATTCGACGGTTTCTACGGCGGGGCACGGGAGGCCTGCCTCGGGCATGTCTCGGGCGGTCGCAGCCGAAGTGGGGCGGCGTTCGCGACGTTCTACCTCGACGGCGCCGGTGCCGCACGTGAGTGACATTGCAGCGCGTCGGGTGATCGCGGTTGCCTCGGGTGTGGGCGGCGGAAAGTCCACGCTGGTGCAGGCGCTGGCGCAGGCGCTCGGCGAGCGCGACGTACTCGCGTTCGATCACTTCGAGGAGATGACCGAGCGGCCGCTTGCCGAGGCCTGCGACTGGATGCTGTCGGGCGCCGATCCCGAGCGGCTGCGCGTGCCTGGACTTTCGCAGGCGCTGGCCCGACTGAAGGCGGGCCATGCCGTGCAGGACCCGCTCACGGGAGCGCAGCTCGCGCCGCGCCAACACGTGATCTTCGAGACGCCCTTCGGCCGATGGCACGCCGAGTCCGGTCGGTACATCGACACCCTGGTATGGATCGACACACCGCTCGATATCGCGCTCGCACGCAAGGTTCGGCAGCTGGTGGCGACATTCGACGGGCCACCGGCGTCGTTGGCACCGTGGCTGCGCGAGTACCTGGCGAACTATCTGGAAGGCGTGGAGGCGCTGCTTCGGGTGCAGCGGGAAAGGGTCCGGCCCGGCGCCGATATCGTGGTGGACGGGCTCGCCGGCCCGGAGGTCGTGGCCCGGCAGGTGGTGAAGGCGCTTTCGGCTCGCGCTTGAGGGCGCTGGCCTGTGCCGTTTGCGTGCGCCAGCGCCCCGGCTGGCAGCAGCCGAAGCAGCGCCTCCATCCCTTCGCAGCCGCCGACACGCGGCATCAGCGGCCGCCCAGGCCGGCCGCTTTCACGGCTTCCGCGTACACCGGTTGCTCGGCGCGGATGATCGCCGCCATCTGTTCGGGCGTGGTCGTGGTCGATTCGACTCCGAACTGTTCCAGGCGTTCGATCACGGCCGGTTCCTTCGACAGCGCCTGGATGGCGTTCGACAGCGTTTCCACGATCGCGCGCGGCGTGCGCGCCGGTGCGAGCGTACCCCTGCCATGCGGTCATCTCGAAACCCGGCAGGAACTCGGCGACGGTCGGGATGTTGGGCAGTTGCCGCATGCGCTGAGCGGTCGACACCGCGATGATGCGGATACGGTCGCTCTTGGCGTTCGCCATGACTTCGCCGGAGTTTCCGAAGAGCATGGGAATCTGGCCGCCCAGCAGGTCGGCCATCGCCGGACCACCGCCCTTGTACGGCACGTGCACGACGCTGAGTCCTGCGCGCGCGACGAACAGCGCAGCAACCAGGTGGCCGACGGAGCCTTCGCCCGGGGAGCCGTAGTTGAGCTTGCCCGGCACCGCGCGCGCGTGTTCGATGAACTCCTTGAGCGTCTTCGACGGCAGTTGCGAGCTGATGGCGAGTACCATCGCGCCCCGGCCAGACGCGCTGACCGGCACCAGATCCTCCAGTCGGTAGTTGACCTTGTCGGTCATCGGCACGCTGGTGGTCTGTGCGGACGAGCCGAACAGCAGCGTATAGCCGTCCGGTGCCGATCGCGCCACGTACTCGGTCGCGATCGCGCCGGTGGCACCCGGCATGTTGCGGGCGATGAAGGATTGGCCGAGGCGGGCGCTGAGGCCGGATGCGAGCAGGCGTCCCTGGATGTCGATGGTGCCGCCCGGTGCGTAGGGGAGGATCAGCGTGACTGGCTTCACCGGGTATGCGGCTGCGCCCTGGGCGATGCCGTCCGGTGCAGCCATGGTCAGCGCCAGGCCGGTCGCGAGGCTGGCTGCCAGGGCGAGCGTGCGCTGCGGGAACCCGTCCCGGGCCCGGCCTGGATGGCTGGGAACGATTGAACCGGTGCGATCGATGTTCATGGTAGCCCTCGGATGGACCTGCATGCGGCGGCGGAGACGCAACCTGCTGTGATCACGAATTTCCCGCGAGGCAATCACCCGATGGCCCGAAGATGGCAAACTCGGGCTTCGGCAGCAATCGGCACGAATGCAGCACGCGGTCGGTGGCATATTCGGCATCGCGCGCGGTTCTTGTCAAGCATGTTCCGCCAGCGCAACACCACCGGGATCGGAGGACAGGGTTGATCGACAAGACGCTCTCCACGTGCAGGGAGGCCGTAGAGAAGGTGTTCGACGGCGCGACGATCATGTTCGGCGGCTTCGGCAATGCCGGCATGCCCGGGCAACTGATCGAGGCCCTGCGCGAACACGGTGCGCGCGATCTCACCATCGTGAGCAATGGCGCCGGTACCGGCCCGTTCGCGCTCGGATCGCTGTTTGGCGACGGGCTCGCGCGCAAGCTGATCGCCTCTTTTCCCGCGCCGTCGGCTGCGCAGTTCCGTGAGCGCTACCTCAAGGGCGAGGTCGCACTCGAACTCGTGCCGCAGGGGACGCTGGTGGAGCGCATCCGTTGCGGCGGCTGCGGCCTGGGCGGCTTCTACACCCCGACCGGCGTGGGCACCGAACTCGCGGAGGGCGGCGAAGTGCGCGAGATCGACGGGCGCGAGTATCTGTTCGCGAAGGCGCTGCGCGCGGACTTCGCGCTGCTCAAGGGCCACCTCGGCGACCGCTTCGGCAACCTGATGTATCGCGGCACGATGCGCAACTTCAACATGGTGATGGCCACGGCCTGCGATACGGTGATCGCGGAAGTCGATCGCATCGTGCCGGCAGGCGAGATCCATCCCGAACACGTGCACACCCCCGGCATCTTCGTCGACCATGTCGTACAGGTCGAACGCCACCCCGAACTGATCAAGCTGCCAAAACCGGGAGGCCATTCATGATCCTCACCCGTGACGGCATCGCCTGGCGCATCGCGCGCGACCTGCACGAAGGCGCCTACGTGAACCTCGGCGTCGGCATCCCGGTGCTGGTCTCGAACTACCTCGACCGCACCCAGGAGATCTTTCTCCACAGCGAGAACGGCATCCTGGGCGTCGGCCCCGTGCCGAAGGGCGACGACATCGACCTCGACCTGATCAGCGCAGGCAAGGGCTTCTGCACCCTGGCGCTCGGCGCCGCGATCTTCGACCAGCAGATCTCGTTCGCGATGATGCGCGGTGGCCACCTGACCCACGCGGTGCTGGGTGCGATCGAGGTGGCGCAGAACGGCGACTTCGCCAACTGGAAGGTGCCGGGCGAAGCCGTGCCCGGCGTGGGCGGCGCAATGGATCTCGCGGTCGGCGCCCCCAACATCCTGATCGCGATGTCCCATGTCACGAACAAGGGCAAGCCGAAGATCGTGAAGACGTGCACCGCGCCGCTGACCGCCCGTCGCTGCGTGAAGCGCATCTACACCGATATCGCGATCGTCGACGTCACCGCTGACGGACTGGTGCTGCGCGAGGCGATGCCCGGATTCGATCCTGCGGCGGTGCAGGCGAAGACGGAAGCGGTGCTGATCGTGGCGCCGGACTTCCGCGAGATGGAAGTGCCGGAGACGGCCGCCAACGGCGCGAAGCTGCAGCAGTGACATGAACCGAACTCCAGGAGCAATCGCGTGGCCGAACAAGACGTACCGCTGAGCGAAGACGAAGTCCGGCAGATCAGCCGCCTCATCGAAACCCTGAACGCCTCGACGTTCGATTACCTGCAACTCGAGTTCGGGGACCTGAAGCTCACGCTGGCAAAGGGTGGACAAGGCCTTGCGCCGGCTGCAGCGGCCGTGGCCAGCGCGCCGCCGCCGGCCATCGTGTCGAGCGTTGCTGCAGCACCGCCTGCAGCGGCTGCCGGGTCCTCCCCGGCGCCCGCGACGGCCACCCCGGCTGCTGCCGCTGCCGCACGGCCCGACGACGGCACGGTCGCCATCGTGTCGCCGATGATCGGCCGCTTCTACTCGCAGTCGGAGCCGGGCGCTGCCCCGTATGTGTCGATCGGTTCGACGGTCGGCCCGGAGAGCACGGTCGGGCTGGTCGAGGCGATGAAGATGTTCAACGCCGTGCATGCGGGTCTTGCCGGCGTGATCACCGAGATCTGCGTGCAGGATGCCGCCCTGGTCGAGTATGGACAGGTGCTGTTCCGGGTGAGGGCATCCTGATGATCAGGCCGAAGCCCTGACCGTGGCAGCCCGCCTGTCCCGCGTACTGGTGGCCAACCGCGGCGAGATCGCCGTGCGGATCATCCACGCCTGCCAGGGCATGGGTATCGAGACCGTGCTCGCCGCATCGGAGGCTGACCGCGACAGCCTGCCCGCGCGCATGGCAGACCGTACCGTCTGCATCGGGCCGGCGGCCTCGGCGCAGAGCTACCTGAAGATCGACGCGCTGATCGCCGCCGCCAGGGGCACCGGTTGCGACGCGCTGCATCCCGGCTACGGCTTCCTGGCGGAATCGGAAGCGTTGGCGCTCGCCTGCGAGCGTGAGGGTATCGTCTTCGTCGGCCCGACTGCCGACCAGATCCTGCGCATGGGTAACAAGCTCGAGGCGCGAGCGCTTGCGCGTGCGGCCGGCGTGCCGATGCTGCCGGGATCCGAGAAGGTGGCGTCGGCCGACGAGGCCCGCCGCATCGCCGACGGCATCGGCTACCCGGAGATGCTGAAGGCGGCTGCGGGTGGGGGTGGCCGGGGCTTGAAGATCGTCGAGCGTGGCGAGGACATCGACCGGGCGTTTGCGGCCGCTTCGGGCGAAGCGCGCAATGCCTTCGGCGACGACACGCTCTACCTCGAACGCTACATCGCCAATGCGCGCCATGTCGAAGTACAGGTGCTGGGCGACGCCCACGGCAGCCTGGTGCACCTCGGCGAGCGCGATTGTTCGCTGCAGCGCCGCCACCAGAAGGTGGTCGAGGAGTCGCCGGCGCCGGCCCTCGCCGAGTCGCGGCGCGAAGAGATCCGCGCATCGGCGCTGCAACTCGGGCGGGGCATCGGCTATCGCAACGCCGGCACGGTCGAGTTCATCGTCGATGGCGACACCGGTGCCTACTATTTCCTCGAGATGAACACGCGCATCCAGGTCGAACATCCGGTGAGCGAGATGGTGTCCGGCATCGACCTGGTGCAGGAGCAGTTGCGCGTGGCGGCCGGTGATCGGCTGCGCTTCGACCAGCGCGACATCGTGCTGCGCGGGCATGCGATCGAGTGCCGCATCAACGCGGAGGTACCCTCCGAAGGCTTCCGGCCGAGCCCCGGGCGCATCGACCGCTGGGAGGTGCCGCAGGGCCCGAACATCCGGCTCGATACGCATTGCCATGCCGGATACATCGTGCCGATCCACTACGACTCGATGCTGGCCAAGCTGATCGTCTACGGCAGCGACCGCACCGAGGCGATCATGAAGATGCGCCATGCACTGCAACGCTTCCACGTCGGCGGCATCGGCACCACGCTGCCGTTCCTGCGCCATGCGATGGACCACGCGGATTTCGCAGCCGGACGGGTGAACACCGTGCTGGTGGCGAAGATGATCGAAGAGATGAGCGCTGCGAAATCGACCGCAGCGCACTGAGGCTGGAGCCCCCGATGGAAAAGATCGAATTCGTCGACGTCACGCTGCGCGACGGCCAGCAGAGCCTGTGGGCCGAGTGGATGACGACCGGCATGATGCTGCCGGTGGTCGACCGGCTCGACCGTGCCGGGTTCGGCGCGCTCGAAGTGCTGGCACCGTCCTTCATCGGCAAGTGCGTGCGCGACCTGCGCGAAGACCCGATCGAGCGCGTGCGGCTGCTCGCCGCGCGCGGCGGACGCACGCCGCTGCGCATGAATGGCGGTGGCCTGAACCTGTTCGGATCAGACCAGCAGTGCATGGTGGAGCTGTTCTGGCGGGTGATGAAGGCGGCGGGCATCGCGGAGGTGCGCGTCTCCGATGCCTGGAACGACGAAAAGGTCTGGAAGCGCCGGGCCGGTGCCGCCGCCGCCGCGGGCGTGCGGCCGATCATCAACGTCACCTATTCGATCTCGCCCCGGCATACCGACCGCTACTTCGTCGAGCGCACGCGCGCCGCGGCGAAGCTCAAGCCCTGGCGGCTGTGCCTGAAGGATCCGGGCGGGTTGCTGACCCCCGAGCGCACGCGGGCGCTGGTGCCGCTGATGATCGAGGCCGCCGGTGGCATCCCGATCGAGATGCACACGCACTGCCTGACCGGCCTCGGCCCGCTGTGCGTGCTCGAGGCGGTGCAGCAGGGCCTGCGCATCGTGAACACCGCGATTCCGCCGCTCGCGGAAGATGCCTCGCTGCCGTCCGTGTTCAACGTGGCGGCGAACCTGCGCGCGCTCGGCTACGACACCTCGGGGCTGGACGAAGAGCTGCTGCGGCCGGTGGTCGACCATTTCTCGGTGGTGGCCCGCCGCGAGGGCTTCGCCATCGGGCGCCCGGTCGAGTACGACCATGCGCAGTACGTGCACCAGGTGCCCGGCGGGATGATCTCGAACCTGCGCAACCAGCTGCGCGAGGTCGGGGCCGAGGACAAGCTGCCTGCCGCGCTGGAGGAGACGGTGCAGGTGCGCGCCGAGTACGGCTATCCGATCATGGTGACGCCACTGTCGCAGTTCGTCGGCAGCCAGGCGGCGCTCAACGTGATGACCGGGCAGCGCTATGCGCAGGTAACCGACCAGTCGATCCGTTATGCGCTCGGCCATTTCGGCGGCGACGTCGAGGCGCTGATGGATCCGGCAGTGCGCGCGAAGATCCTCGACCGGCCACGCGCGCGCGAACTGGCGGCGATCGACCACGACCCCATGAGCGAGGCGCAGATCCGCCGCGAGCTGGGCGCGGAAGACCTGTCCGAGGAAGACCTGCTGCTGCGCTACCTGCTGCGCAAGGATGACATCGACCGCATGCGTGCCGCTGCCGGCCCGGTGCGAGAATACGAGACGCGCGGCGATTCGCTGGTGCACCTGGTGGGCGAGCTGTCGCGCATCGCCGGCAACACGACCGTGCACATCAGCCGCCCCGGCTTCAACCTGACCCTGGGACGCAACACGCGATGAGGAACGACATGTACGGTTCGATTGCATTTGCCGGGGTCGGCGAGGCCGCCGTGGGGCCCGACCGGGTGCGCACGGCACAGGACCTCGCGGTCGAGGCTGCATTGGCTGCGATGGCCGATGCCGGCATCGGCCCGCGCGACATCGACGGCGTGATCACCGCCAGCCCGGCGGGGGATCCCCACTTCATGTTCAGCTCTCTGGTGACCGAGGCGCTGAACATCCCGGCGCGCATCAACACCGCGATCCAGGACGCCGGCGCATCACCCTGCATGGGCGTGCTCTATGCCGCGCGCGCGATCGCCGCCGGCGAGGCGCACACGGTGCTGGTCTGCGAGAGCGACAGCCGGGGTGCGCGGTTCAAGGGCGACAAGATCCAGGCCATGCGCGCCGCCCGTCCCTGGACCGACGACTATGAAGACCCGTTCGGCCTGACCGTGCCCGGCAAGTACGCACTGATCGCGCAGCGCTGGATGCACCGCCATGGCGGACGTCCGGAAGACCTCGCTGCGGTGGGCGTGGCGGCGCGCGAGCATGCCCGGCGCCAGCCGCATGCCCCGAAGCGCGACCCGCTGACCGTCGAGGCGATTCTCGCCTCGCAGCCGATCGCCTCGCCATTGCGGGCGCTCGACTGCTGCCCGGTGGCCGACTGGGGCGGTGCGGTGATCGTGACCACGCTCGAGCGCGCGCGCGACATGCGCCAGCCGGCGGTGCGCCTGATCGGCGGTGGCGAAGGCCATGGCCCCTACCACCTGAACGAGAACGACGACCTGCCGCCAGGTGCTGCGCGGCAGTCGGCGGAAGCCGCGTTCGGCATCGCCGGGGTGAAGCCGTCCGACATCGACACCGCACAGGTGTTCGACGCCTTCAGCATCGCCGCACTGATCGCGATGGAGGAACTCGGGTTCTGCGAACGCGGCCAGTCCGGACGTCTGTTCGCCGACGGCCACACTGCGCTCGGCGGCTCGATCCCGACCAACACCACTGGCGGCATGATGACCTGGGGCAACGCGCACATCATCGTCCTGCCGGAGGCGGTGCGGCAGGTGCGCGGAGACGCGGGCATCAATCAGGTACAGGGCGCGAAGCTCGCACTCGCACACGGCATCGGTGGACCGATGTCGCTGTCCTGCACGCTGATCCTGGGTAAATGAGGAGATTCCGATGACCGATCCTGTCCCTGGCACGAAGCCCTCCGCGGACGCTGCGAAGCCCGCGCGTCCCGCCGGCCCGCCACCGTCGAAGCCGATACCTACGCCCACCGACGCCAACCGTCCGTTCTTTGCTGGCTGCGCCGAAGGCGTGCTGCGCCTGCGCCGATGCCTCAAGTGCAGCCGACACCATGCGCCCACGCGCGCCGCTTGCGACTGCGGCAGCGTCACCTTCGAGTGGGTGCAGGTGGCCGGACGCGGGACGGTGTTCTCGCACACCGTCGTGCACCGTGCGCCCGACCCGGCGTTTCGCGCCGACCTGCCCTACGTGATCGCGATCGTCGAGTTCGACGAAGGCGGGCGGCTGATGAGCAACCTCATCAACTGCGCGCCGGACGCCGTCCGGGTGGGGATGCCGGTGAAGGCCTTGTTCGAAACCGTTGCCGAGGGTGTCGGCGTGGTCAAGTTCGAGCCTGCCTGATCGGAGGCCAGCGCGACGGCCGCTCGCCTACTCCGTTGTCGCGCCCGAGAACTTCACCGCCTCGCCCCATTTCGTCCAGTCGGCGCGCAGCATGTCCGAGAACTCCGCAGGCGTGCTGCACCAGGCGTCGGCGTCCATCGCGTCGAACTTCGCGTTGAACCCGGCATCCTTGCACGCCGGGCGGATCGCGTTGACCAGTACCGACAGCACGTCGCGCGGCACGGCTGCTGGTGCGACCAGTCCGTTCCAGGTGATCACGCGGTAGCCGGGGAATCCCTGTTCGGCCACGGTCGGTACCTCCGGCATCTGCGCCAGCCGCCTGTCGCTCGACACGCCCAGCACGCGCAGCTTGCCGCCCTTGTAGTAGCGCAGCACCTCCGACACGCTGCCGAACACCATCGGTACATGGCCGCCGACCAGGTCGGCGATCGCCGGCGCGACGCCCTTGTACGGCACGTGCGTCATCTTCACCCCGGCGCGCGACAGGAACAGGGCCATGGTCAGGTGTGCCGCCGAGCCGGTGCCCGACGAGCCGTAGGACAGTTTGTCCGGATTGGCCTTCGCCAGCGCGACCAGCTGCGGGATGTTCTTCGCCGGCAGGCTCGGATGCACGCCCAGCGCGAAGAAGCTGGTTGAGATCACCGAGATCGGCGCGAAGCTCTTGAACGGGTCGTAACGCACCTTGCCCATCTGCGGCACGATGGACATCTGCGCGAGCGAGGCCATGAACAGCGTGTGTCCATCGGGCGGCGACTGCGCGACGAACTCGGCGGCGATGGTGCCGCTTGCGCCAGTGCGGTTCTCGACCGTGACCGGCTGCGCGAGCACGCGAGCCAGCCACTCGGCGCTGAGGCGTGCGACGCTGTCGGTGCTGCCGCCGGCGGGGAAGGGCACGACGATGCGGATCGGCTTGTCGGGCCAGCCGGCGTGTGCGGGGGTGGCCAGGAAAGCGATCGCGGCGGCTGCAGCAATGCGCGCGGACATCCGGCTGAGGATGCCCTCTGGATGCAAAGTGACATGGCGCATCAGGCTGAAGCTCCGGTGTGTGTCTGGATCCTGTGGGCGATGGTGGGACAGACGTTCGGGCGGCGTCAAGTACGACTGCACGCAGCGCAGGGTAGATCGACCCGAAGCAGCATACTGCGGTCGATCGCCCGGACGCTTTCTCGTCCCGGTACTATCATTGCCCTCGGTAATGAGTGATGTTGAACCAGTCATGCAGGCAGTCATGAAACCAGACATGGAATATCCGTCGGCCGCGGCGGCGGCATTCGTCGAGCGGCTGGCGCAGGCGGTCGGCGACGCGAACGTACTGACCGATACGGCAGACGTCGCGCCGGCACTGAGCGATTGGCGTGGCTTCTACAAGGGGCGCGCGATGGCGGTGGTCCGCCCCGCCAGCACGTCGGAGGTTTCGGCAGTCGTGCGTCTGTGTTCCGATGCCGGAGTCGCGGTCGTTGCCCAGGGCGGCAACACGGGGATGTGCGGTGGCGCTACCCCGACCATGGATGGACGCACGATCGTGTTGTCCCTTGCGCGCATGAACCGGGTGCTCGCACTCGACCCGCTCAACGATACGATCACGGTCGAGGCCGGTTGCGTACTGGCGACCGTTCAGCAGGCGGCATCGGCGGCCGGCCGCCTGTTCCCGCTGTCCCTCGGTGCTGAAGGCAGTTGTCAGATCGGCGGCAACCTCGCGACCAATGCAGGCGGCGTGAACGTCCTGCGTTATGGCAACACGCGCGACCTCACGCTCGGGCTCGAGGTGGTGCTGGCCGATGGCAGCGTGCTCGGTGGATTGCGCGGGCTGCGTAAGGACAATACCGGCTACGACCTCAAGCAACTGTTCATCGGTTCCGAGGGTACGCTGGGCGTGATCACCGGCGCGGTTCTGAAGGTGTTTCCGATGCCGCGTACTTCGGTGACTGCGTTCGCTGCCGTGCCCGACCCTTCCGCTGCGATTGCGCTCCTCGGCCGCCTGCGCGAGCAGGTGGGCAACCGCGTCAGTGCATTCGAACTGATCTCCAGACGCAGCATCGAACTGGTCCTGGCGCACATACCGGGGACGCGCGATCCGCTCGCTGCTCCATCGCCCTGGTATGTGCTCACCAATGTCGATGATCCTCGCACTGAATCGGATCTCAGGTCGGCGCTCGAACAGGCGCTGGGAGATGCGGTCGAGGAAGCGCTCGTCACCGATGCGGCGCTGGCGGAGAGCGATGCCCAGGCACAGGCCCTGTGGCGGATCCGCGAATCCATCCCGGATGCATCGAAGAGCGAGGGGTTGCTCTATCGGCACGACATATCCGTGCCGACCAGCGACATTCCGTCGTTCATCGAAGAGGCTGGTGCACGGCTGGAAGCTGCGTTTCCCGGCGTACGTATCGTCTGCTTCGGACACATCGGCGACGGCAACCTGCACTACAACTGCTATGTGCCCGGACGGATGCGCGACGATCCTGTCGCCATCGCAGCCACCGACGTCAACGAGGTGGTGTTCCGCCTGGTACACGAACGTTCCGGCTCGATCAGTGCCGAACACGGCATCGGTCAGGCCAAGGTGGCCGAGCTGCCGCACTACAAGAGTGCGGTGGAACTCGAGGTGATGCACCGGCTCAAGCGTGTCCTCGATCCGCAGGGCATCATGAATCCCGGAAAGGTGATCTGACCGTGGCGTGATTTCGGCAACCGCAGCGGGCAGCACGGAACGTCTGCATGGTCTGGGACGACCGGCCCTGGAGGAGTCACATGAAGGTATTCGACGTTCTGGCGGCTGGTGCTCGACGGTCGCGCACGGTCCCCGTGCTGGCTGTCCTCGGGACTGTGCTCTTGCTGCCTTTGACCTGCAGTACGGCCTCCGCGCAAGCCTGGCCGAACCGCCCGGTGCGTGCGATCGTGCCCGGTCCGCCGGGCGGCGGCACCGACATCCTCACGCGCGCGGTGGTGCAGAAGATGGCCGAGAACCTCGGCCAGCCGTTCATCGTCGAGAACCGTGCCGGTGGCAGCGGCATCATCGGCGTCGAACTGGCGATGCGCGCACCGCCCGACGGCTACACGGTGCTGATGGGCCACAGCGGCACGCATGCGATCAACCTGAGCCTGCGCAAGACGCTGTCCTACCATCCGGTGCGCGACTTCACGGCGCTGATGCTGGTGGCGAGCGTGCCCAACGCGCTCGTGGTGCACCCGTCGTTCCCGGCACGGTCGGTGAAGGACATGGTCGCGCTGGCGCGGGCGAAGCCAGGGCAGGTCACCTATGCATCGGCCGGCACTGGCTTCTCGCAGCACCTGGCGGGCGTGCTGTTCGCCGACCTCGGCGGTGTCGACATGCTGCACGTCCCGTACAAGGGCAGCACGCCCGGCATGACCGATGTCATCGGCGGCAACGTGATGAGCATGTTCCCCAACATCACCACCGCGATGCCGCACCTGAAGACCGGCCGCCTGCGCGCGCTCGGGGTGACCTCGTCGAAACGCTCGGACGTGCTGCCCGAGGTTCCCGCCATCTCGGAGACGCTGTCCGGCTATGAAGCACTGGCCTGGTTCGGCCTGTTCGGACCGGCCGCGATGCCGGCGGACCTGGTACGCCAGGTCAACGCCGAGATGGTGCGTGCGCTGGGCGATGCAAAGGTGCGCGAGATGGTGCGCAGCCAGGGCGGGGATGCCGGGGGCGGCTCGCCCGAGCAGTTCCAGGCGTTCGTGAACGCCGAGATCGTGAAGTGGGCGAAAGTGATCAAGCGGGCAGGGGTGGAGCAGGAGTAAGCCTTGGCCTCGCGGTGATCGCAGCGCATTTGACGCTGCGCGCAGGGCCCTTGTATCGTGGCCCGATCAAACCTTCGTCTTCGGCAGGCCCTCCATGATCCGCATGTACCGAACATTTCCGATTGCCGCCGCGATGCTGGGCGCTGGCGCACTGGGCGCGCTCTGCGCCAGCCAGCCCGTGGCGGCGCAGTCCTCCGACAAGTGGCCGGTCAAGTCGATCCGCATCCTGATCGGCTACGCGCCTGGCACGTCGATCGACATCAACGGCCGCTTCCTCGCGCAGCGCCTGTCGGAGGAGTACGGGCAGCCGGTGGTGGTCGAGAATCGCCCGGGCGCCACCGGCGCGATCGCCGCCGAGGCGGTGGCGAAGGCAGCACCCGACGGCTACACGCTGCTCGCCGGTCCGGGGTCGGGCATGGTCGCCACGCCATGGCTGCAGAAGGTGCAGTTCGATCCGCTGCGCGACTTCGCTCCGGTGGCGCTGATCGGCGAGTTCTCGTTCCTGATGGTGGCGCATCCGTCGCTGCCGGCGAAGAACGTGCGTGAAGTGCTGGCGCTGGCGCGCAAGCGTCCGGGCGAGATGGCCTATGGCTCGAACGGTGTCGGCAGTGCGTTCCACCTGGCCGGCGTGCTGTTCGGTGCGATGGGCAATGTAGAGATCCTGCATGTGCCCTACCGTGGTGGCGGCAACTCGGCGCTGGTCGACCTCACCGGTGGCAGCATCCACCTGATGTGGAACAGCCCGGTGTTCCTGCTGCCGCATGTGAAGTCGGGGCGCCTGCGCCCGATCGCGGTCACCGGCCCGAAGCGCATCCCGGCGCTGCCCGACACACCGACGATCGCCGAGTCCGGCTTGCCCGGCTACTCGATGACTGGCTGGCAGGGCATCGTCGCGCCGGTGTCCACCCCGCGCGAGGTGGTGGCGCGGCTCAACGGGTCTATCGGCAAGGTGCTGGCCTCGACCGACGGGCGTGATGCGTGGACGCGGCAGGGCATGGAGCCGACGGTGCTCACGCCCGAGCAGTTCGGCGCGCTGCTACGCGCCGACTACGAGTCCTACGGCAAGCTCGTCAAGCGCATCGCGAAGGACATCTGACCCGCACGCGGTGCTTCAGCCCGGCGGCATGCCTTCCAGCGTGCCCGGCTGGTTCGCCAGCCACCAGGTCGCCAGTTCGCGGCAGGTCATGAAGCAGGTGCCCGGGCGTGCCGCCATGTAGCCGAGGAAATCCTCGACCACGCGCGCCCGCGTCGCCCGGCCCGAGCCGTAGTCGCCGCGCGGATGCACGGTCAGCGTGACCAGCGTGCCCTCGGCGTGCATCGCGTCAAATTCCTCCTTCCACGTCTTCAGCACGCGGACGTGCGAGTGACGTGGCTCATAGAAGGTCGCGTCCTGCATGGGCTGGAACTGTGGCAGTTCGACCAGGCGCCGGCCGCCGTCGGCCTGCACGATGTAGGGCCAGTCGTCGTCTTCGAAGCTGGCGTCGTACAGGTAGCCCAGTCGGGCGAGATGACCGAGCGTGGCGGGCGAGAGCAGGCCGCGCGGCGCGCGCCAGCCCGCCGGCGCGCTGCCGGTGGCGGCGGTGAGGGCTTCATGCGCACGCTGCAGGGTTTCGAACTCGGCATCGCCCAGGCTGCCATGGTCCTCGAACGCGTAGCCGCGTGCCCCGACTTCGTGGCCGCCCTTCAGCACCGCGTCGAGCGCGGCGGGGTGGCGTTGCGCGTCGGTGGCAGGCACGAACACGGTCGCCTTCGTGCCGGTGTTCGCGAATGCATCGAGCAGGCGCGCGAGGCCGGCACGCATGCCGTAGCGACCATAGGAGTAGCGGCCGTACAGGTTCTCTTCGCGCGTCTCGGTCAGGTCGACCGACTCGGCATCGAAGTTGACGGTGACCAGCACCACGCATTGCGCGTTGCCGGGCCAGCGCGGGCTGGCGAGCCGCGGCAGGGAACTAGTCGAAGCTGGCATGGTTTTCCCTCACCCAGTCGGCGAGGCCGCCGACACTGAAGAAGCGCACGCCTTCATGGCGCTTGATGTAGGTGATCAGTTCCTCGACGATGCGCGCGCGCGCCGGCGTGCCGGAACCCCAGCCGCTGCGTGCATGCACCATCAGCATGTAGTAGCCGTTCTCGTGGTACAGGGTGTCGAACTCCTGCTTCCAGTGTTCCAGCACTTCCGAAGGCGGCGTCATGCTGAATCGGTAGAACGGGAAGTCGTCGAGGCTGTAGGCACTGCTTGGCAGCTCCGGCATGTCGTCCTGGCGCTGGCCGTCGATCTCGACCATGTACGGCAGGTCGTAGTCCTTGTCGCTGGAGTCGTAGCGGTAGCCGAGGCGGCGCAGCACGCGCATCGTGCGCGCGCTCTTGCGGCCAGACGGCGAGCGCCAGCCGGTCGGCGGCGTACCCATCAGCCCGGTGAGGATGTCGTGGGTACGCTCGAGCAGTGCTTCCTCCTCGTCGCCCAGTTCCCAGCTCTCGTGCAGGTAGCCGTGCGAGCCGATCTCGAAGCCGCGGCGGTGTGCTTCCTGCACCAGTTCCGGATAGCACTCGGCGTCGAAGCCGGGCATGAAGAAGGTGGTCGGCACGCCGTGGCGCTCGAACAGATCCATGTAGCGCGGCATGCCGCAGCGGCCGGAGTAGCGGCCGACTGCGTTCGCGCCGAGCGGACGCAGCTTGCGCCCGGTCTCGTGCGACGGACCGTCGAAGTCCACGGTCAGGCAGACGGCGCAGCGTACGCCGTCGGGCCAGCGGTAACGTCCCTTCATCTGTGCTCCCTTCAGTCGCTGCCGGGCAGGCCGACCGAGTGGTACTCGGACTGGCACGGCTGGCCTGCGGCGATATGCACCCGGTTGTTCTTGAGGTCGAACACCTGCGAGGACACGGTCATCGTCGGCTCGCTGCCCGGGTAGTCGTGCGGATGGCGGCAGATCGAGCGCGGGTGCCCGAAGTGGTCGCGCAGCGTGTCCTTCACGTCGTCGACGGTGATCGAACCGATCTTCGGCTCGAGCAGCTGGCGCGCACGGAAGTCGCGGTACAGGCTGTCGCCGGTGTAGAACTTCGCTACGCCGGTGGACTGCGCGACCACCGACTGGAAGTGGTTGGAATGGGTCAGCAGCCCGCGCTCGGGGTAGACCGGGAAGGCCTGCTTCGGGGAGAGCTCGAAGTCGATCGCCACGCCGCCGCGATGGGCGATCAGGTAGTTGCCGGAGGCGCCGCGCGGGGCGCGTACCAGCCGATCGATCGCTTCGTAGTAGTGGTGCGCGTTGAGCACCTGCCGGCGCAGGATGGGGATCGGCACGCCGACGTGGCCGCGGTCTTCGTTCGACACCAGCAGGTTGCCGCAGATCGCGATGCCTTCCTCGTTGAAGCCGTCGCGGCCGACCATGCCGGCCTCGACGATCAGGGTCAGCGCCGGCTTGCGCTGCTGGCGGATCTTCAGCACCACGATGCTGTCGACGCAGCCGTTGCGCCAGTCCCAGTTCTTGCCGACGATCACGCCACCCTCGCGCGCGGCCTCGGGCAGCACGGCGATCGTCGTGCACTCGGTGGCCGGCTTCAGGCCCATCGCGCTGCCGTACAGCAGCTCGGTGCGGCAGTTCACCGCGACGATGTCCTCGAAGGCCTGCTTCGAGCCGGCGGCGATGCCCTCCAGTTCATGCAGGATGTCGAGGTCTATCTCGCGGATCGATTGCGCGAAGGTGCGCGCCCGCGCGCGGGTGTCGGCGAGCGAGAGCCCGGCCTGTCGCTCGAACGAAGGCAGGTAGATGTCGAGGGTCTGCTGCACGCGCTCGGCGGCGAGCCGGCCATGGGCCTCGCCGCAGTCGTGCGCACTGCCTTCGATCTCGTGGACGGGGAAGGGCGTGTACATCTGTTGCTCCGGTTCGGTTCGATTCGGCCGCGCCGGGCCGGTCAGTGCCGCGCGCCGGTGACCGGCACGGTGCGGCGTTCATCGATCGACTGCATGATCGCGCGGGTCACCTCGACCAGGGCCACGCCCGACGCGCCGTCGGGCAGGTCGGTACGGCGCCCGGCAAGTTCCGCCTCGAACGCATCGATCTCGAGGCGGTAGGCCGAGGGTGCGGCGGTGAACGTCTCTTCCCGGCTGCCTTCGGGCGTGGCGATGGTGAGCACATGGCGGTCTGTCCAGCGCAGTGCCGAGGTGCTCGCCATGCCGCGCGTGCCCTGCAGCACGAAGTCGTTGCGTACCGTCGGCATCTCACGCGTGGCGCGCACCACCGCCTGGCAGCCGGTGCCCAGCATCGCCAGCACGGTCACCGTTTCGTCGGGCAGGCCGGCACGCCGGTCGGGATGCGACAGCGCGGACACCTCGGTGTAGGGCAGGCCCGACACCCACTGCACCAGGTCGAGCAGGTGTACCGCCATGTCGAACAGTGCGCCGCCCTGGCGCACGTCGAGTCGCCACGGCGCCCGCGTGCCGCCCATCGGGCCGTTACGCTCGAGCGAGATCGCGCGCAGCTCGCCCAGCTCGCCCGACTGCACCAGCTCGCGCAGCCGGCGGATCACGGGTTCAAGGCGGATCTGGTGTGCGACACGCAGTACCACGCCGGCGTCGCGGCAGGCGGCGGTCATCGCAACGGCTTCGGCCAGGTCGATCGACAGCGGCTTCTCGCACAGCACATGCTTGCGATGCCGCGCGGCGGCGAACACGGCGGCGCCGTGCAGTGCATTGGGCGTGCAGACGTAGATCGCGTCGACCGAGGGATCGGCAGCGAGCGATTCCGGGTCGTCGTGCACGCCGGCGATACCGTGGCGTGCGGCGAACTCGCGCGTCTTCTCCGGCGAGCTGCCCAGGCAGGCGACCAGTTCAGAGCCGGGGCTCTGCGCGATTGCCGGCACCATCCACTGCTCGACCAGGCGGCCCAGGCCCACCACGCCCCAGCGAACCTTGCGGGCGCTCTTCTCCGGCCCTGCTGCCACGTCAGACCTCCCGTTTAACTGGCCATGAAGTATACATCCGGGTGTCTGCTACTCGACAGTCACGCGGTCGCTACAGCTTTCCGCCATAAAGCTTCATCGCATTGCCGCTGCAGATAAGTTCACGGTCTGCGATCGACAGCCGCTTCACCGCCTTCAGGCGCTCGAGGGGGTTCTCCTCGCCCATGTCGAACGGGGCATCAGTCCCGAGCACTACCCGATCCGCACCGACGCGCTCGATCAGGTAGCGCAGCGCGGCCTCGTCATGCACCAGCGCGTCGTACCAGAATCGGCGCAGCATCTTTTCCGGCGAGGTACGGGTTTCCTGCTTCGTATCCTTGCGCACCTTGTGTCCGTGCACGAAACGCCCGATCTGGTACGGGATGTAGCCGCCGCCGTGGGAGAGCACGATCTTCAGCGTCTTGAGGTCGTCGAGCGCACCGCTGAACATGAGGTTGGCCGCCATGATCGTGCTGTGCAGCGGATTGCCGATCAGGTTGCGCAGTTAGTACTTCTCGGTGCCGCATTCCGGCGTCGTCGCGTTCGGGTGCGCGAAGATGAACACCTTGAGGTCCTGCGCGCGCTTCAGTACGGGACGGAAGCGCGGTTCGGATAACTGCTCGTGCTCGACTGAAGTGCCCAGCTCTACCGACCGGAAGCCGTGGTCGCGCACGATCCGCTCCAGCTCGGCGATCGCGGCGTCGGGGTGCTGCATCGGCAGCGTACCCATGCCCTTGAGCCGATCCGGATGGGTGGCGACCATCCGTGCGATGCCGTCATTGGTGATGCGGGCCGCGTCGGCCGCAGCATCGACGCCGAGCCAGTACATCATCACGATCGGCGCCGGCGAGATGAACGAGACGTCGAGCCCCTTGCGATCCATGCCGGCCACTTTCATCGCCGCATCGGAGAACTCCGGATAGACCGGGAATCCATGGCCACCCTCACGCACGATCTTCTGGCCGCCCTGGCTCGATTCGATCTTCATCTGGAATCGTGCCGGGTCGCGTTCGATCGCATCAAGCAGTTCGGGCGGCACGACATGGCTGTGTACGTCGATCCGCCGGCGGCGTGGCTGCGCGGCCTTCTTCTTCGCCGCTGGCCGGCTCGTCTTCTTCTTTGCTGCCTGTGCTGCCATTGCCTGTTCTCCCCTGTCGATCATTCGTTGCGTCGTGCGCCCTTGCGGCTGCCTTGCCCTGATTGTCCAGGCCAGCCCTTTCTCGTGCAGTCAGGCAGCCGCATCCACCAGCGAATCGAGGTGGGCTGGATCCATCGCTGCTTCTCCGCGCTCGATCCGGCTGATCAGCAGCGACAGCGTTTCGTGGGTCGGGGCTGGCAAGCCGGCCTCGCGGCCACGCCGCGCGACATGGCCGTTCATGAAATCGTTCTCGGTCCGCCGGCCCTTGCGCAGATCCTGTGCCATGCCTGAATAGCCCCGGTCGGTCATACGCATCAGTTCATTGTCGAACGCGGCGTCGACGGCTTCCCGGGCTGCAGCGTCGCCTGCGGCGCAGTCGAGCCAGGCCTGTGCGTCGAGCGTGCGGATCGGCTCGAGGGCGTAACCGAGGGCGACGCCGATACGGATCGCCTCGGCGGCCAGCCGGACCATGATCGCGCGCGTGTCTGCCCCGGCGACGATCGACTTCAGCGTCATGCCGGTGCTGGCCGACAGCGCGGTGGTCATCGTGTTGGCCACCAGCTTCGACCAGCGCTCGCCCCACAGGTTGGACGTGGCACGCGCGCTGTCGACCTGGCCGAGCATCTCGACCAGCGATTGCAGCCGCGGCGTGATCCGGCCGTGCAGCTCGCCGGCGCGGAAGATCGTGTAGCCGCCGCCGCCGGGCTGGCGCGTACGCACGATGCCGCCGGGCCGATGGGCCTCGGCGCTGAGCGTGCTGGCGATGCAGCCGAGCGTGCGGTCGGCACCGACGATACCGGCGACCAGCCCCTCGACCAGGCAGTTCTGCATGGTGACCACGAAGCCGTCGGGCTTCAGGCAACTGCCGGCGAGCGACGCCGCCCAGGCGGTGTCGTAGAGCTTGGTGCATACAAAGGCGATGTCCACTGGACGTCGGCCTGAGACCTGCTGCGCTTCGTGGATGTGCAGGGCCGGCACTGGAATCCTGTATTCACCGACCGTGCCGCTGAACGCGAGCCCGTCGCGACGGATCGCCTCCACATGCGCCGGCCAGGGGTCGATCAGCGTCACGTCGTGACCCGCCCGGAACAGGTGGGCACCGACGTAGCCGCCAACTGCGCCCGCGCCGATGAAGGCGATGCGCGGCTTTCCGCCTTTGGGGCCTGCGGGCAGGGGCGAGGCGGCGGTGATCGGCATGCGCTTCAGTCCATCTTCACGTTGGCCTTGCGCACCACTGCGGCCCACTTGGCGATCTCGGCGCTGATATGGGCACCGAACGCCTCCGGGGTGCTGGCGACGATATCCACGCCGATCGCATCGAGCTTGGCCTTGAGGTCACGGCCGGCCAGCGCCTTCACCATCGCCGCGTTCGCCGTGGTGATGATTGCGCGCGGCGTTGCAGGCGGCGCAGTGATGCCGAACCAGGTGCCGGTCTCGACCCCACCGAAGCCGGCCTCCTTCATCGTCGGCACGTTCGGCACCACCGCATTACGCCGCACGTCCGCCACGGCCAGTGCCCTGAGCCGGCCGGTCTTCACGAAGCCGTCGACCGCCAGCGGCCCGACGAACATCATCGGGACATGGCCGCCGAGCAGGTCGTTCACGCCCGGGCCGGAACTCTTGTAGGGAATGTGCACCAGGTCGATGCCCGCGACCAGCTTGAACAGTTCGCCGGACAGGTGCGGCGAGCTGCCGCTGCCGCCGGAGGCGTAGCTGAGCGAGCTGGGCTTCGCTCGCGCCAGAGCCACCAGCTCCTTTACCGACTTCACCGGCACCGACGGGTGCACCACGAGGATGTTCGGCTGCGACAGGATGAGCGAGACCGGAGCGAAATCCTTCACCGGATCGAACGGCAGCTTCATCAGGCTCGGGTTGATCGTGTGGGTGGTGGTGATCAGCAGCAGGGTGTAGCCGTCGGGCGGCGCCTTCACCATCATCTCGGAGCCAATGGTGCTGCTGGCACCGGCGCGGTTGTCGATCAGCAACTGCTGGCCGAAGGCTTCGGCGAACGCCGGCTGTACCGTGCGCGCGAGCGCGTCGGCACTGCCGCCCGGGGCGAACGGCACGATCCAGCGGATCGGCTTGACGGGGAACTCGGCGGCGGTGGCTGCAGCAGGCACGAGCAGTGCGGCGAGAAGGGACGGCAATGCAGCGCGGCTGTTCATGATCGTGCGTGGCCTGTGGTGGGTGCCGGATGCAAAATGGTAGCAGACGCCTTGTGATAATCTGGCTGGAGATCATGCATCGATGCAGAAGCATCCATGCGTTTCCTTCATCGAAGCCTGCGCGGACCCGCGATGCGTCCGTGGCCGGGAGGACGGACACAGCAGATGACCGCCGAACACCACTGGACCGCGAGCGACGGCACTCGCCTGTTCTACCGCATCGACGATTTCACCGATCCGTGGACCCGCGCGCCGACGGTCGTGCTGCTGCATCCGGGCATGGGCAGTTCGCTGCGCCTGTTCGGATGGGTGCCGCACCTGGCGCGCCGGTTCCGCGTGGTGCGTCCGGACACCCGCGGCCACGGCCAGTCTGAGCCGGGCCCGCTGGACGGGGTCGGGCACGACCGGCTGTCGCTCGACCTGTTCGAACTGTTCGACCACCTGGGGATCGCATCCGCACATGTGATGGGCTCTTCCGCCGGCGGGATGATCGCCGGTCAGGCGGCGATCCGCGAGCCAGGTCGCTTCCGCAGCCTCGCCCTCTATGCAGCCACCGCCGGCATCCCACCCAGCCGCCCGCAGAAGGGCGACTGGATGGCGCGCGTCGGCAAGGCCGGCGTACGTGGCTTCCTGGAGCAGACGGTGCGCGACCGTATCGGCGATGCCTCGCCGGAACAGGTGAAGTGGTACCTCGACTCCGCCGATGGGCTCACGGTCGAGTACCTGTCGCGCTTCGTGCCGCTGATGGCGAGCGAGGACTGGACCGAGCGCCTGGCCGACTTCCGATTCCCCGTCATGATGGGGGTGCCGGACCCTGACCCGATGGTCGAGCGCAGTGAGTACGAGCGCATGCTCGGCTACATCCGCGACTGCACCTTCGTCACCTTCCCGGGCGCGAGCCATGGCATGACCGCGGAGATCCCGGATGCCTGCGCGCTCGAATACCTGAAGTTCCTCGAAAAGGTCGAGCCATGAGCATGGAAACCTTCACCACCAGCGATGGCGTGCGCATCGCCTGCCACGTCGACGATTTCACCGATCCGTGGCGCAATGCGCCGACGCTGCTGATGCTGCATTCGGCGATGAGCAGCTCGAAGCGCTTCTTCTCGATGGTGCCAGGGCTCTCGCGCCACCTGCGGGTGGTACGCATGGACTCGCGTGGCCATGGCGAGTCGCAGGTGCCGCCAGCCAGCGTGCCGCACGACAAGGAGCGGCTGAGCCAGGACGTGCTCGAGCTGCTCGATGTGCTGAAGCTCGACAGCGTACACATCCTGGGCGGCTCGGCCGGCGGCTATACCGGTCAGCTGCTGGCGATCCACCACCCGTCGCGGGTGAAGAGCCTGTCGCTGTTCAGCTCGACGCCGGGCTTCAAGGGCGACCAGGGCAAGCGCTGGCTGGCAGAGGCCTCGGTGCGTGGCATGCGTGCCGTGTTCGGCGAGACCATCGACGAACGCCTGCCGGTGGGCGAGGCCGATCCGCGGCTGGTCGCATGGGTGCTCGACGAGATCTGCAAGAACGACCTCGAGTTTCTGAAGCGCTTCATCGGCCACTGGACCGACACCGACTTCATGGACCAGGTGCATCGCATCGCCTGCCCGACGCTGATCGTCGAACCCGGTGCGCATCCGATCGGCACCGGATCGGCGTTCGCCGAGATGGCACGCCTGATCCCGAACAGCGAGCGGGTCGTGTACGAGAACGGCCGGCACAACCTGTACGACTACCAGCCCGACCGCTGCGTGGCCGAGGTACTGCGCTTCCTGCGCCAGCACTTCCCGGAACTGCGGCCGTGAGCGCGGCAGTCGCGTGAACCGGCTCGACGGCAAGGTCGCGTTCATCACGGGCGGTGGTTCCGGCATCGCACGTGCCGCGTCGCTGCTGTTCGCACGCGAGGGCGCGAAGGTGGTGGTGGCCGAGATCGACGGCGCGCTGGGCGAGGCCACGGCGCGCGACGTGGCCGATGCGGGTGGAGACGCGATGGCGGTACGCACCGACGTCACCGACGAAGCGAGCGTACGCGCGGCCGTCGGCGCGGCCGTGGCCCGCCATGGCCGGCTCGATATCCTGTTCAACTGCGCCGGTGGCTCGCTCAACGAGGACAGCCTGGTCACCGAGGTCGAGCTCGACGTCTGGGACCGCACGATGGCGCTCGACGTGCGCGGGGCGATGCTGGTCTGCCGGCACGGCATCCCGGAACTCGTGAAGGCGGGTGGCGGTTCGGTGGTCAACATGTCTTCCGGCGCCGCGCTGCGCGGCAGCAGTCCGAAGCATGTCTACACCGCGGCCAAGGGCGCGATCCTGTCGTTCACCCGCGCACTGGCCGGCAGCTACGCGAAGGACAATATCCGGGCGAATGCGATCTGCGCCGGGCGCATCCTCACCGACCGCATCCTGAACAACTACGGCACCGCCGGCGCACCCGGACCGGTCGCCGACCGGCAGGATGCCGCTGGCCGGGTACGCGACTACCCGTTCTGGGTCGGGCGCCCGGAGGACATCGCCAACATCGCGCTGTTCCTGGCGAGCGACGAGTCGCGCATGATCACTGGTGCAACGATCCCGGCCGACGGTGGCCGGTCAGCCTACTGAAGGAACGGACATGCAAACCCTGGTCGCCAGCGATGGCCTCGAACTGCGCTACGTCGTCGATGACTGCACCGATCCCTGGCGCAAGGCAGAGACGCTGGTGCTGGTCCATGCTGCCATGGGCAGCTCGCGCCGCTTCTACGCCTGGGTGCCGCACCTCGCCCGCCACTTCCGGGTGGTGCGGATCGACCAGCGCGGGCATGGCGAAACCGGCATCCCCGGTCCCGACCAGCTGTCGTTCCCGCGGCTGATGCAGGACGTGGTGGAACTGCTCGATCACCTGGGCGTGGACAAGGCGCACCTCGCCGGCTCGTCTGCCGGCGGCATCGTCTCGCAGGGCATGGCCATTCACCACCCGTCTCGGGTGCGCACGCTGGCGAGCTTCGCATCGGTACCTGGCATGAAGAAGGTCGCGACCGACTACGCCGGCTGGGTGTCGCGCATCGGCGCCAAGGGCGTGGCCACCTTCCTGCGCGAGACGATCGCCGACCGCGTCGACCTGTCGACTGCCAAGCCGGGCTTCGTCGACTGGTTCATCGCCGAGTCGGCGCGTACCCCGGTCGAGGTGCTCGCGCGCTTCGTGCCGATGATGGCTACCGTCGACCTGCAGGACGACCTGCCGAAGATCGCCTGTCCGATGCTGGTGGTGGTGCCAGGCGCCGACCCGTTGCATCCGGCCGACGAATACCGGCCGATCGCCGAGCGGGTTCCGGGCTGCGAGTTCGTGGTCTACGATGGCCTGCCGCACAACATCACCGATGCTGAGCCCGACCGTTGTGCACAGGAGCTCAAGCGCTTTCTGCTGAAGCACGCGGCCTGATCCGTACCGCGCAGCCGAGCCTCAGCCGCGCGGGAACCGCCGCTGCAGCCAGGCGAGCGTGTCGGCTGCGCAGCGGTCCGGCAGGTAGTCGCAGATGTTGTGGCGCGCGCCGTCGTAGTACACCAGTTCGTTGTCGGGGATGCGCACCTTCATGTCCTCGTAGGTCGAGGCATGCCCGACCGGCTCGGCGCCGGGCGCGATCATCAGCACCGGGCAGCGGATCGCGCGGATCTCCTCCATCATGTCCACCGTCGACATGTGGCCGACGAAGCGCTGGATGAACGCGAGGTCGTTCTTCGCCGCCTCGTCGAGGAACCACTCGACGAAGCGCGGATCGACCGCGTCCACCGGGAAGCGGTCCGAGATCGTCTCGGCCAGGAACGGGCGGATGCCGATCGCGCCCATGTGAGGCACCCAGGTGCTGACCTGGCTGCGGGTCAGTCCGGGTGTCGATCCGTAGAGCACCAGGCTCTTCACCCGCTCGGGGTTGTCGATCGCGAGCCGCTGGCCGACGTAGCCGCCAGCCGAGTTGCCGAGGATGTGCACCTTCCCCAGCCCGAGTTCATCCATCAGCGTCAGCGTGTCCTTCGCCAGCCGCGCCAGCGAGAACGGCGAGGACGGGTCAGGCACGTCGGAAGCGCCGTGCCCGCGCAGGTCCATGCGGATGATCCGGTGGTGGCGCGACAGGGCTGGCACCATCGAGTACCAGCGCTTCGTGCTGCCGATGGCGGCATGCAGCAGCAGCAGGGGATCGTCCGGCAGCCACGGGTCGCTGAAGTCGTCGACCTGGTAGGCGAGCTTGATGCCGTCGTCGGCGGTCACATGGGGCATGGCGGTCTCCCGTGAAGGATGGTGGGGCGATACGCGATCGTGGAAGGGTCGACGGCAGGGCAGCGATCGCTGATGGTCAGCGTGCCGTGCCCTCGTGCTCGACGGCCACTTCCGGCGGCAGCGGCGTGGCGAGCGTCGCATGCAGGTAGCAGGTGATGGCGGCGATCTTCTGCAGCCGCTCGAACACTTCGTCTGCGGCACCGCCGTTGAGGAACAGGTGGGTGTCCACCGGCAGCGCCCGTCCCGCGAGGGTGCCGGCGGCCAGGCTGCCCTCCAGGGCGAACGGCGTGTACTGCACGACGCGCACGCCGCCGATGTCCAGCTTCATGTTCTCGATGTAGCGCGAGAGCTGGGTCATGTAGCAGAAGACGATGCCAGCCGACAGCAGCGACAGCCCGCACGGCCCCTGGTCGCCGGCGCTGCCGGTGCCGGGCCGCTCGTCGGTGCGCAGTGCAAAGTGGCTGGCTGCGGGAAGCTCGAGCCAGGTATCCGTGCTGGTGACACCGGCGGGGTCGAGCAGGTGGCTGTCGCCGACAATCAGGCGCAGCACGCGCCCGGTCGGCGAGGCCTGTGCCGGTTGCGACACGCCCGGGCGCTGTTCACCGGTGCGCAGGATCAGCGGCTGCAGCGGATCCGGACCGGGCACCGGCCGTGGTGGGCTGGCATGGACCCGGTAGGGATCCGCTGCATCCGGCGCCGTGGAGGCGGGCAGCGCAGTGACGCTGCGCCGGCGTCCGTTCACGTAGATCGCGAAGGTGTTCTCGAGCGGGGTGCTCAGTGCGGCCATCGCGGGCGAGGCGACGACCGCAGCCTCGACCCAGCCGCGCACCGCGGCGGGCGCGGCGGGCGACTTCACCTTGACCGTCACCCGTGTCGGTTCCGCCTGCCCGACCGCATCGCCGCGCACGAACGAGCCGGTCAGGCTGTAGCGGTTGTCGAGGTGGATGCGCAGGTCGTCGATGTCGATGCCGGCCACCGGTGCCGAGGCCAGCAGCCGGTTGTAAAGGTCGCCATGCAGGCCCGCATTGAACACCCCGAGCGGGAACGGCGCGAGGTCGGTGCCGGACAGGTGCCGTCCCTCGTCGCTGGTGATGCGCCAGGCGCTGCCGGCATCGCCCTCGGTGACCACGGCTTCCTTCTGGTGGTGCGCCATCTGGCGCGCCTCGACCGTGAACACGTCATGGCCGGCGACATTGCGCACGACCGCCGGCCGTGCGGTGCCCTGCCGGGCGCGGAAGGCGAGCGGGTCGCCGAAGGCGTCGATCGTGCCGGTTGCATGCGTTGCCATGGGTGCTCTCCGTATCAGGCCGCGGGCGGCAGGCTGGCGCGGGTGCGCATCAGCACGGTCTTGTCCATCTGGAACACCAGCTCGTCGCGCTGGTTGTAGACCAGGTCGCGGAACACGACCAGCCCGCGGTCGGGCTTCGAAGTCTCGCGCTTGGACAGGACCTCGACGTCGGTGCGGATGGTGTCGCCGATGCGCACCGGCGCGAAGAACCGGCCGCCATCGAGCGCCAGCAGGCCGACCACCGAGGTGCGGAACAGGCTCTCGGTCATGCCGGTGGAGAACGACATGATCAGGTGGCTCGGGCAGATGCGGCCGCCATAGGGCGTCTTCTTCGCGAACTCTTCGTCGATGAACAACGGCACGTGGTAGCCGACCAGCGCGCAGAACAGGGAGTGGTCGCCTTCGGTCACCGTGCGGCTGTAGGTGGGGTAGCGGGCGCCGACGGCAAAGTCTTCGTAGTAGGATGTCATCGTGATCACAGTTCGAGAGGCAGGGAAGACCTTGACCCGATTGTATGCCGGCGGCGCGCCGTCGATCGTCCCTTGCAGCGGGCTGCGCGCCCTGGTGGCTGCCGCAGGCCTCGCTGCCGTGGCAGTGGTGCTCATGCCCCAGGCCGCTGCCCAGGCGCAGTGGCCGGTGAAGCCGATGCGCATCGTGGTACCGGTGGTGCCCGGGTCGTTCACCGACGTGGTCGCGCGCGGGCTGGCTGCAGACATGGGCGAATCGCTCGGCCAGTCGGTGCTGGTCGAGAACCGGGCCGGTGCCGGCACCACCATCGGTGCGGCCACCGTCGCGAAGTCAACGCCCGACGGCTACACGCTGCTGATGACCGAGAACTCGTTTTCCATCGCGCCGGCGCTGTACGGCAAGCAGATGACCTACGATCCGGTGCGCGATTTCCAGCCGGTCACGCTGATCGCCGAGGCCCCGACCGTCTGGTTCAGCCGGCTCGAGTTCCCGGCGCGCAGCCCGAAGGACCTGGTGCAGCTCGCGCGCAACCGGCCGGGCGAGGTCACCTTCGCCACCGGCGGCAACGGCACCTCCTCGCACCTGGCCGCCGAGCTGTTCATCGACCGCAACAAGCTGAAGATGGTGCACGTGCCGTTCAAGGGCGTGGCCGGTTCGATCGCCGAGATCGTCGCCGGGCGCGTCGACGTCGGTACCTCGAGCATCGCCAGCGCCGCCGGTCCGATCCAGGCGGGCCGGATGCGTGCGCTGGCCGTGACCGGCAAGGAGCGCAACCCGCTGCTGCCCGAGGTGCCCACCTTCGCCGAATCCGGCTTCGGCGACTACGACATGCCGATCTGGTTCGGCATCATCGGCCCGGCGGGGCTGCCTGCCGACCGGCTCGACCGGCTGCATGCCGAGATCGTGCGCGCGGCGGGCCGGCCGCGGCTGCGCGACCTGTTCGCCGCGCAGGGCGCACGCTCGCTGCTGGTGCCGCCGCCAGCCTTCACCAAGCGGGTGCATGCCGAGATCGCGCAGTGGCGCGAGGTGATCCCGCGCGTGGGCATCCGCCCGGACTGAACGCCGCACGCCCTTCAACGCAACCCGATGGATGAGTCGATGCAGACCCGACGCAAGACACTGGCCGCCCTTCCGGTCCTCGCCGCACTTTCCGCCGTGCCCTTCCTGCTGTCGAGCCTGCCTGTGCAGGCGCAGCCACAGGCCTGGCCGTCGCGGCCGCTGCGCATCGTCGTCGGCTTCACCGCTGGCGGTCCGGTCGACCTCGTCGCGCGCATCGTGGCACCACGCCTGGCGGTGCCGCTCGGCCAGCCAGTCATCGTCGAGAACCGGCCGGGCGCGGATGCGAACATCGCGATGGAAGTGGTCGCGCGGGCGAGCCCGGACGGCCACACGCTTCTGTTGATCCAGCCGGGCGTGGCGATCAATCCGCCGCTCTACGGCAAGGTACCGTTCGACCCGATCAAGGACTTCGCACCGGTGAGCCTGATCGGCGAGTCGCCGAACATCGTCGCGGTGCACAACGGGCTGCCGGCGAACACGATGCAGGAGCTGCTCGTGCTGGCACGCGCGAAGAAGGGCGGCCTGTTCTACGGCGCCACGTCCAGCCCGACCCATCTGGCGACGGAACTGCTGAACACGCTCGCCGGCATCCAGACGGTACGCGTGCCGTTCAAGGGCGCGCCGCCGGCGCTGACCGCGCTGATGTCGGGCGAGGTGCAGATCGTGATCAGCAGCATCGGCACCCTGTTGCCGATCGCCCGTGCCGGCAAGGTACGCGCGCTCGCGGTGACCAGCGCGAAACGCAGCGCCGCTGCGCCCGACCTGCCGACGGTGCAGGAGGCGGGCGTACCCGGCTTCGTCGCGACCACCTGGTACGGGCTGGCCGCTACCGGCGGCACGCCGCGGCCGGTCATCGACCGGCTGAACGCCGAACTGCGCAAGGTGCTTGCCGACCCGGAGGTGCGCTCACAGCTGGCCGGGCAGGGCATCGACGAACCCGCGCCGGGTACGCCCGAGCAGCTGGGTGCGCTGATCCGCAGCGAACTGGTGAAATGGGAAAAGGTGGTGCGCGCCTCCGGCGCCGGCATCAACTGAGCGACCGGCGCGCCACGGCTCAGTCGAGCAGCGCGGTCGCCTTGATCTCGATCAGCGCACCCGGGCGGATCAGCCCGGCGACCTGCACGCCGGTCGCCGCGGGCCAGGGCGCGTCGCCGAAGACCTTGCGGCGTATCGCTGCGGTGCCGGCGTATCCGTCCAGCGTCAGGTAGTACTCGGTGGTCTCGACCACGTTGGCGAACGAGGCGCCAGCCGCCTCCAGCACGCGGCCCATCTTCTCGAAGATGTATTCGGTCTGCCGGACGATGTCGCCTTCGCCGACGATCTCGCCCTGCTCGTTCGCGGCGGTCATGCCGGAGATGAACAGCAGGTTGCCGGCGCGTACGCCGGCGGAGAAGGTGTAGCGCGGATTCCAGCCGCCGGGCGGCACGACTGCGGTGAAGGGCTTGGCCATGTCGGGCTCCTCTAGGGTGTGGCTGGCCGGGGACGAGGCTGCGGCCGGCCGGAGATCAGGTATGCGTGGAAGCCTTCGGCGACCAGCGTGCCGGCCGCATTGCTCACGCGCACGATGAAGCGCACCACGCCGCGGCTGCCGTCGCGCGAGGGCCGGGTGCTCTCCACCTCGAACGCAGTGCGAATCGTGTCGCCCTCCAGTACCGGAGCGAGGAAGCGCATGCCCTGCTCCAGGAAGGCGACCATCGACGACTCCAGCCGCGGCGACAGGGCGGTGGCGCCCAGCGCGCCGATCGCCGCCACCAGCAGCCCGTGCGCGACCGGTGCGCCGAAGCGGGTGCCGCGCGCGTAGTCGGCGTCGTAGTGGATCGGGTGGGCATCGCCGGTTAGGGTGGCGAAGGCGCGGAATGCGGCGCCATCGAGGCGGCGTTCCTGCCCGGGCCAGTGCTGGCCGGGCGCGAAATCCTCGAAGTAGAGCTGGCTGTCTCCGGTCGCGTCCCCGGTGTGCGCGCCGTCCCCGGAGGCCGGGCCGGTCATTCCGCCTTCACACCCGAGGCGCGCACCGCCTGCACGAACAGCTCGATGTCGGCGCGCAGCTGCTTCGCATACTCGGCCGGCGTGCTGCCGACCGGGTCGATGCCCATCGCGGCGAGCTTCTGCATCGAGTCCGGATGCCTGACCGCCTTGCCGATCTCGGCGGCCAGCCGGTCGATTACCTGGCCCGGCGTACCGGACGGCGCGAGCACGCTGACCGAGGGCAGCAGCACGAAGTCCTTCACCCCGAGTTCGGCGAACGTCGGCACGTCGGGCGCCTGCGCGCTGCGCGTGGCGCTCGCCACGCCGAGCAGCCTGATGGTGCCCGACTTCACATGGGCCGATACCGTCGGCAGCACCGTGAACAGCGCTGGCACCTCGCCCGAGACGATCGCCGGCGTCGACTGGCCACTGCCCTTGTACGGCACGTGCACCAGCTCGATGCCCAGCCGCAGGCGCAGCATCTCCATCGCCAGGTGGTGCGGGCTGCCCACGCCGGAGGAGCCGTATGACGCGCTGCCGTTGCGTGCGCGTGCGTAGGCGACGAACTCCTTCAGCGTCGAGACGCCGGTGCTGCTGTTCACAGCCAGGAAGAACGGCGAGGTGCCGAGCAGGCTCACGGGTGCGAAGTCGCGCCGGATGTCGTAGGGCAGCTTGGGCGTCATCGCCGGGGTGATTGCCGTCTGCCCGAGGTCGGCCACCAGCAGCGTGTAGCCGTCGGGCAGCGCGCGCGACCAGTTCGGTGCCGATGATGCCGCCCGCGCCCGGCCTGTTGTCGATCAGTACCGGACGCTTGAAGGCATCGCCGAGGCGCTGAGCGACGATACGCCCGAGGGTATCGGGCAGGCCGCCGGGCACGTATGGCACCACCATGCGGATCGGCCGCGACGGGAAGGCGGCCGCGTCGGCGTTCTGCGCCATTACCGGGGCTGGCAACAGCGCGGCCGCGAAGGCCGCTGCAAGCGCGGCACGGCGGGCGGGGTCGGGACGGATCACGATCGTTTCATCCTTGGCGAAGAGCGCCGATGATACGCCGGCGGCCCTGCGCAGTCTTCGCAGCATCGTCGGGGTCCGCGATGTGCTGAGGTACCATCACGGCCTGCATAACGACTGATCCCGGATCGGCAATGACAGCAGCAGCGAAGATGCTAGACGGGGTGCGGGTGATCGACCTCACTTCGGTCGTGTTCGGCCCGTACTCGACGCAGATCCTGGCCGACTATGGTGCCGACGTGGTCAAGGTCGAGGTCCCCGAGGGCGACATCATGCGCTACGCCGGCCATGCGCCCGAGCGCGGCATGGGCCCGGTGTTCGTGAACCTGAACCGCGGCAAGCGGTCCATCGTGCTCGACATCCGCAAGCCCGACGGCAAGGCTGCACTCGAGGCATTGATCCGGGGCGCCGACCTGCTGGTGCACAACGTGCGGCGCAAGCCGATGGCACGGCTGGGTTTCTCGCCGCAGGCCTGCGCGGCGCTGAACCCGCGGCTCCTGTATTGCGCGGCGACCGGCTTCGCCGAAGCGCATGAGCTTGCCGACGCACCGGCGATCGACGACGTGATCCAGTGCGCGGTCGGCCTGTCGGGGTTGAATGCCGATGCCGACGGCACGCCGCGGCTGGTACCGAGCCTGATCGCCGACAAGGTCGCCGGCCTCGCGCTCGCCACCGCGATGCTCGCCGCGCTGGTGCGCCAGCGCACGACCGGGCAGGGCGGCACGGTGGACGTGCCGATGTACGAGACGCTCGCCTCCTTCTGCCTGGTCGAGCACCTGCAGGGTGCGACCTTCTCTCCGGAGGGTAGCGTCGGATACACCCGCGTGACGCGCGAGGGCCGGCGCATCTACCGCGCGAAGGACGGCCATGTGTCGATGACGCCCTACAGCAACGAGCAGTGGGCGCGCTTCTTCATCGCCGTGGGCCGGCCCGACATGGCGACCGACCCGCGCGTCACCGACCCGGCGGTGCGCGGCACCCGTTTCCACGAACTGTACGACGTGGTCGAGTCGGTCGCGCATACCCGCACCGTCGCCGAATGGATCACGCTCGCGCGCGAGCTGAGCATGCCGGCGATGCCCGTGGTGTCGCTGGCCGATGTCGCCGGTGACGTACAGCTGGAACGCAGCGGCGCGACCGAGACGCGCGAGTTCGCCGGCATCGGACCCGTGAAGCACCTGTCCTCGCCGGGCTTCTTCGACGGCGTCGCGGCGCGGCATCCGATGAACGCACCGCGGCTGGGCGAGCACACTCGCGTGCTGCTGCGCGAGGCGGGCTACGACGAGGCCGGCATCGCCGTGCTGCTCGCCTCTGGCGGCGCACGCGCGCTCGCCTGAGATCCCTGCGGCCGGCCATGGCCAGGCCGCACAGAACGACCCTGCAGGAGACCCTCGATGGAACAGCCCCCGCGCATCGTCCACCCCGACACGCTGCCGTCCTACTCCCCGCCCGGTCATGGTGGCACTGTCAATCGGCGGCTGGTCGAAGCCTCGCTCGGTGCGGGGCTCGAGATGGTGCTGGGCGAGGTCGCAGCCGGAGGCGCGGCGCATCCGCATTCGCATGACACCGCCTGGCAGATCGTGATGGTTATCGAGGGCTTCCTGGAGCATTCCGAGCCCGGCCTGCCGCCGCAGCGCTGCGGCCCGGGCAGCGTGATCCGCATCCCGCCGAAGTGCGTGCACGGCGCGCGCGCGGTGGACGGGCCGGCGAAGGTGGTCGTGATCTACAGTCCGCCGCTGCCGGCCGAGGGCGGCTTCCGGCCGGCCTGAACCCGTTTCCAACAACCACCCTGGAGCAGGACTATGAGTGACAAGGCCATGCACATCGTGAAGCTGGTGAAGCCCGGCGAGGCATCGAGCGACGTCGAGCAGGTCTTTCAGGAAATCTGCCGGATGAAGGACCCGCGCTGGCTGGGCCCGCTGTTCGGCTTCTTCGCGAACGTGCCGCCGCTGCTCAAGGCCTGGTGGGAACTGCAGAAGCAGCTGGAAGTGCTCGACGGGCATGTGCCGCGCGACCTGACCAACAAGATCGCGATGGTGTGCGCGGTCGCCACAGACTGCCCGCGCTGCGTGAACTTCCACAAGTCGGACCTGATCGAACGGATGCAGTTGTCCGCGGCCGAGGTCGACAAGCTTCACGACTTTGAGTCCTCGGACCTACCCGAGGCGGAGAAGGCGGTGTACCGCGTGGCGCGCAAGCTCACGCTGAACGAGCAGATCACCGACGAGGAATTCATTGCGCTGCGCGATGCCGGCTACGACGATGCCGGCATCACCGAGATCGTCTCGGTCGCGCTGCTCGAAGGCGGTTTCGCCCGCCATGCGGCGGTGTTCGCGCGTTTCGAGGATGGCGTGAACTGGCCGGCGCGCCATACCCCGTCGCCCGAGTACCGCAAGGTGATCAACCACTGAGCCGCCACCGGGCACCGCCTGCCCGGGTTGCACTGTTCGCCGAACCAGCCTGGATCAGGCGATGGCGGCGTCGCGCGGGTCGGCGATGCAGCCGGCGATCGCGCTGGCCGCCGCGGTCGCCGGACTGCACAGCAGGATCTCGGACTTCGGGTTGCCCATGCGCCCCGGCATGTTGCGGTTGCTGGTGGACAGGCAACGCTCGCCGTCCGCAGACACGCCTTGGTGCGTGCCCGCGCAGACGCCGCAGCCCGAGGGCATCAGTATCGCACCGGCTTCCACCAGCGCCTCGATGTCGCCGCTGCGCAGGGCATCGAGTTCGGCCTGGCGCGAGGCCGGCGTCACGATCAGCCGGATGCCCGGGTGCACCTTGCGTCCGCGCAGGATGTTCGCCGCGATGGCCAGGTCGTCCGCTCGCGCATTGGTGCACGAGCCGATGAACACCTGGTCGATGTGCTGGCCTGCGACCTCGGACACCGGCACGCCGTAGTCTTCGCGTCCCGGCAGGGCGACCATCGGCTGCAGTGAATCGAGGTCGAAATGCATCTCGGCGGTGAACTCGGCGTCCGGGTCGGAATGCACCGGCTCGAACGCGAACTTCGCGCGCCCGGCCATGAACTTCGCGGTCACCTCGTCATGCGGGAACACGCCGCCCTTGGCGCCGACTTCGGTGGCCATATTGCAAAGCGTGAAGCGTTCCGACACCGACAGGGTCTTCGCGCCCTCGCCGTGGAACTCCAGAATCTCGTACAGCGCGCCGAGCACGCCGAGTTGCTTCGCGATGACCAGCATCAGGTCCTTCGCATAGACGCCCGGGCGCAGGCGGCCGTCGAGCACCATCTTCCGCGTGACCGGCACCCGGAACCAGAGGCGGTCGATCGCCCACAGGAAGCCGACTTCCGTCTCGCCCACCGCGAGCGCGAGCGCGCCCACCGACCCGCCGGAGCAGGCGTGCGAGTCGTTGCAGATCGACAGCGACCCCGGGACGATCCAGCCCTGCTCGACCATCACCTGGTGGGCGACGCCGGTGCCGGCCTCGTAGAACTGCGCGAAGCCGTGCTTCTTGACGAAGTCGCGCACCCGCTTGAGGCTGTTGGCATCGCGTGCGCTGTTGGGCGGGATGCCGTGGTCGAAGCACACCGCGATCCGTTCCGGGCGGTGGACGCGGGTGGCGCCCATCTTCTCGAAGGCATCGATCGCCCAGGCGGCGTAGTCGTGCGAATAGCTGAAGTCGGGCTTTGCCTCGACGATCGTCCCCGGTACCAGCCCGGTACGCCCGCTCGTTCGTTCGAGTACCTTCTGTGCAAGCGTCCTGCCCATGGTCATGCTCCCGCGCCGGACGACGCGGACTTCGCCAGCAGCGCGCGTCCGTAGCTGATCAGGTCGCCCGCTGCGACGATCTCTGAGACGACACCGCTCATCGGTGGAAAGTCGAACGACTGCCCGTTCCAGTGCACCTTGCCCTCCTCGAGTGCAATGGTGACCGGATCGCCGTCCTGCACCGACATTGCGGCGAGCGCCGGGCACTGGATCACCACGATCCCGTTGTTCAGTGCATTGCGGAAGAACAGCCGTGAGAAGCTGCGGGCGATCACCGCGCGTACGCCTGCTGCGCGCAGTGCGCGCGACGGCGACTCGCGCCCGGTGCCGTAGCCGAACGCGTCGCCAGCGACGATCACCGGATGGGTGCGTACCTTGCGGTTCGCCTCCGGGCCGACGTCCATCAGGACCTGCTCGGCCATCTGGTCGGGCGGCAGGAAGGAGTGGCGGGCGGGCAGCATCGAGTCGGCGGAGACATGATCCCCGAAGACCGCGGCGGTACCTTGTATCGGTGCGATCGGCATGGCGGCAGGCGTGTTCCGGTCAGGCGTTGACGTTCTCGGCGTAGGTCTTCGAGGGCAGATTGTCGCGCGGCCAGTCGTCGCCGTTCTCGAACTGGGCGACGCCGACGGCATGGCGGGCCATGCCGGACTCGAGCATCGCCATCGACACGATCTCGGCCACGCCCACGTCGGTGATGCCGTGGCTGCGCAGCGCCGCGAAGTCGGATTCGTCCATTGGCTCGTTGAAAGCCGTCTTGCGCGCGAAGCGCAGCACCGCTTTCGCGCGTTCGTCGACCTTCGTCGAATTCTCGAAGTCGAGCACTTCCATCACGTCGTCGGTCGACATGCCGAAGTGCTCGATCAGGTGGGTCTGGTGGTTGTTGATGCAGCGCGGGCAATTCACCTCGGCCGCGCAGACCAGCGAGATCGAATTGAGCAGCGTTTTCTCGATCGCGCCTTCGGTCATCTGCAGGCGCTTGGTGAGGCCCCACCAGTGGCGCAGCAGTTCGACGTCCTGGGCGAAGAAGCCCCACGTGGGCGTCAGGAACTTGTCGCCCTTGGTCTTGCGGATATCTTCGAAGATGCGCGCGACTTCTCCGGCAGCGTCCTTCGGCTGGACGAGCTTCACTTTCTGGACCATGGCCGTGCTCCTTGCGTGAGTTTCCAGTGCAGGCAGCTTTACACCCGGGCCCGGTCACGGTCAAGATTGACGCCGAGCGGGATGGAATCTGTGATTGCAGTGGTACGAACCTTGCCGTCAAACAACAACGGAGCACACATGGACCTTCGTTTATCCGACCTTTCGATGGCCGTCGCGACGGCGACCACGACCGCCATGCTGCTCGCGGCTTCAGGCGGCGGCCATGCCGCGGACGCCTACCCGTCGCGGCCAGTCCGGCTGCTGGTCCCGTTCGCGCCTGGCGGCATCTTCGATTTCGTCGGGCGGCTCGCCAGCCCGAAGCTGTCCGAATCGATCGGCCAGAGCGTGATCATCGACAACCGTCCCGGTGGTGGCGGCATGATCGCGATGCAGACGGCGGGCAATGCGATCCCCGACGGCTATACGGTGTTGCTGGCCGACCCTTCGCTGGTGATCAACCTGCACCTGCAGCAGGATCCGAAATACCGGCTGAAGGACTTCGCGGCGGTGACCATCTTCACCACCGCGTCGCTGGTGCTGGCTGTCAATTCGAAGGTCCCGGCGAAGTCGGCGCGGGAACTCGCCGATCTCTCGAAGACGACGAAGCTCGCCTACGGTTCCGCTGGCCTCGGCAGCACGCCGCATATGGCGGGCGAACTGTTCAATGCGCGCGCGAAGCTCGACATCCTGCATGTCCCCTTCAAGGGTATCGGCCCCGCGGTCACCGCGGTGATCGCCGGCCAGGTGCAGCTCGTGTTCGGCAGCCTGGCTGGTACCGAGGCCTTCATCCGCGACGGGCGGTTGCGCGGGCTGGCGACCACCGGCGAGAAGCGTTCGCCGGCGCTGCCCGACCTGCCGACGCTGGTCGAAGCCGGATTCCCTGGCGTTGTGGTGAGCGTCTGGGGCGGCATCTTCTTGCCGGTGGCAACGCCTGCGCCGATCGTGTCGCGGCTCAACGCCGAGTTCGTGAAGGTCCTGCGCGAGCCCGAGGTCAGGGCCGGCCTGGAGAAGGCCGCGATCGAACCGCTGGGCACCACGTCGAAGGAAGCGGCCGTGTTCGTCGAGCGTGAATACCTGAAGTGGGGCGAAGTAATCCGGGCCGCGAAGATCAAGGCCGAGTGAGCCGGCAGGGCGCGGACAGGCGGGTCTTCTTCAGGCCGCGGCGCGGCTCGGCTCGGCCAGCGCGCGCCGCGACAGCACCTGCCCGAGGGCGAGCGCGACGGCAGCCTGGGTAGGTTCGACCACCGGCACGCCAAGCACCTGTTCCAGCCCCTCTCGGTGCATGGAGAAACCCGCGCAGCCGAGGACGATCGCCTGCGCACCCATCTCGTCGCGCAGCCGCCGGCCGACGCCTTCGAGCCGTTCCCGGGTGCGCTGCACGTCCGCCAGGGCGGTCACGCCCATGTCGACCGCAAGGCCACCGCAGTAGCGGTGTTCGAAGCCCATCGCGCGGATCTTGCGCCGGTGGCGGGTGAGCGATCCGGCGACGATCGCGATGGATGCGAAGCGCTCGGCCAGTGCCGAGGCGGTGTTGAAGCCCGACTCGCCAATGCCCAGCACCGGCTGGCGGTACACCTCGCGCAGCGCGTGAAGGCCCGGGTCGGAGAAGCAGCCGATGATGATGGCATCGCTTGCGGCCATCTCGGGACGCCGTGCCAGCCAGTCGAGCAGCAGCCCGGTGCTCGCATCGACCTGTGCCTGCGTCTCGACACCGGGTGGGCCTTCGTGCAGCGTCTCGCAGGTGATCTGCGGGCCGCCCGGCAGGCGCATGGCCGATACGGCTGCGCTCATCTGCTCGGTGACCGCATGCGTGCTGTTCGGGTTGATGACGAGGATACGTTCGGACATGACGGGGTCGCCCTGCTGGGTTCCAGAGTGCGTCAATCTACCCAAAAGCGTGCCGCCGTGGAACGACGGGATCGCCAGCTACCCGATTCGGCGCGGAACAATCTGACGGCCGCCACGACGTTCCGGGCAGTGTGCGCGGCCTGCATCATTGCTGCGCCGCCGCCGGCAGCGCGCCGATGTCGATCGACCAGTCGACGGCCGAGCGGCACCAGATCCGCCGCCGCGGCGGCAGGCTTGCGCGTTGCGCCAGTCCGCCGATGCGCAGGGTGAAGGTCTGCGGCGAATCGCTGTCCGGCCGGGCGTACACCGGCGTGCCGCAGACCGGGCAGAACGCATGCGCACGCCGGTTGCCGCTCTCGGCGGTCTTCATGTAAATGGTCGGCTCGCCAGCGAGCAGCCGGAAGTCGGATGCCGGCACCACGACCGACACGCGGTACGGCGAACCCGTCAGCACCTGGCAGTCGGTGCAGTGGCAGATCGCGACCTTCGTCGGGTCGGCTTCTGCCTCGTAGCGGATGTGGCCGCAATGACACTGGCCGTCGACTTGCATGGGGGATGCTCCCGGAGTGATATCGTCCGTCGCAAGGGTAACCCTGGAAATGACTGCGATGACCGACGCGACGATACGAACACCCGACATCCCGCCGCCTGCGGCGGCGCCGCATGCGCCCAGTCGCGCGTTCCCGCCCGGCTCCTGCGACTGCCATGCCCATGTGTTCGGCCCGCAGTCGCGCTACCGCCTGCTGCCGAAGACGCATTTCGTGCCGCACGAGACGCCGCTGCCTGCCTATGTGCAGATGCTGCGCACCCTCGGCTGCGAGCGCGGCGTGCTGGTGCAGCCGAGCGTCTACGGCACCGACAACACGCTGATCGAAGAGGCCCTGCAATCGGGCACGTTCGACCTGCGCGCAGTGGCCGTGGTGTCGGCGGATATCGACGACCGCGAACTCGAGCGGATGCACGCACTGGGTTTCCGCGGCATCCGCATCAACACCGCATCGGCCACGCCGGGTCTGCGCATCGAGGATGCACCGCGGCTGGCCGAGCGTATCCGGCCACTCGGCTGGCACCTGCAGTTCTACCTCGACCTGCGCGCGATGCCGCAGATCGAGCAGGCGCTGGAGACACTCGACATCGACGTCGTGATCGATCATTTCGCGCGCATCTCGACGGCCGAGGGTCTGCAGTCGCCGGCCTTTCGTGCGCTGCTGCGACTGCTCGCGCGCGACAACGTGTGGGCCAAGCTGATGGGTCCGTACTTCGTGTCGGACGCGGTGCCGTACTATCCCGACCTCGTGCCGTTCGCGCGCGCGATGATCGAGGTCGCACCTGACCGCGTGGTGTGGGGGTCCGACTGGCCGCATCCGAGCGCGCGCTCGAAGATGCCCGACGATGGCGACCTCGCCGACATGCTGGGCGAGTGGGCGCCCGATGAAGCGATGCGGCGCCGGATCCTGGTCGACAATCCGCGCCGGCTGTACGGCTTCGACTGAAGGAGACGACGATGAGCAGAACGATCGATGCACTGGCGGCGATGGTGGTGCACACCCGCTGGGACGAATTGCCTGCCGCGGTGCAGCGGCTGGCGCGCCTGGTCCTGCTCGACACGCTCGGGGTGATCCTCGGTGGTTCCGAGCAACCCGAGGTGGCCCGGTTGCGCGCAGGCCTGTCTGCTGGTGCGGGCAGCGGCGCCACCGTGCTGGCGCGCGGCTGGGCGATCAACGATCCAGGCCGTGCGGCCTTCCTGAACGGGGTTGCCGGTCGCGCGATCGAGATGTGCGAAACCCATGGCAAGGTGTCCTGCCAGGCCGCGATCCAGATCGTGCCCGGGGCGCTGGCCGTAGCCGAGCGGGCCGGCTGCAACGGACGCGACCTGCTGGAGGCGCTGGTCGCTGGCTACGACGTGGCGATCCGGCTCGGCGCGGCGACCACCCGCCGGCCGCTGGCGCATCCGCTGGGCCAGGCGGGCATGCTCGGTGCGATCGCCGCGGGTGCGCGCCTGCGCGGGTTCGACGCGACGGCGACGGGTACGGCCATCCGCATCGGCGGCAACCTGATGGTGACCGCGGGATACGGCAACGTGGTGGCCGGTGCGACCACGCTGAATTCGGTCGGAGGCATGTCCGCGATGGCGGCGGTGACCGCGCCGGAACTCGTACTTGCCGGCTTTACCGCGCAGGACGATGCGATCGAGCAGGCGATGACCGAACTGCTGTCGGTCGGCTTCGACGATACGCCGGTGTTCGACGGGCTCGGATCGCGCTGGGAGATCGCACAGGTGCTGTTCCGGCTGCGGGCCTGCTGCAATCCCATCTACCCGGCGCTCGACGCGCTCGGCGATGCGCTGGCGGCGCTGCAGCCCAGGCCCGACGAGATCGAGCACATCGCGGTCGAGACCTACGACTTCGCGGCCGGACTCGGCGTGTGCAACCCCCCGGGGCATTTCGGCGCGCGCTATTCGCTGCCGCATGCGGCAGCCGCCCTGGCGGTGAACGGGCACCTGGGATATGCGTCGTTCACCGATGCCGCAGTGCGCGACCCGGTACTCTCGGCCCTGCGCCAGCGCGTGAGCGTGGTCGAGGATCCGGCCATGACCGCGCTGCTGCCGGGTTCGAAGCCGGCCAGGGTGACGCTGGTCCTGAAGGACGGTCGTCGGGATGTGCGGTCCGTGCAGGACGACCGGCGCGCCGGACAGGCGCTGGACGAGTTGCCGGTACGCGAGAAGTTCCGTGAGCTGGCCGGCCTGGTGCTTGCCCCCGATGGCGTGGCTGCCGTCGAGCATGCGGTCGACCATTGCGAACAGTGGTCGTCGATGGCGCCGCTGCTGGAGGCACTGCGCCAGGGCGCGCAGCCGTGACCTGAGCGTGTCTTGCCGGTGGTGCGTCGCGCGTTGCGCCTGTGCTCAGTACCGGGCAGGCGGCGGCGGTGGCGGATAGCGCGGATCGTAACCGGCGGGCGGCCCGTAGAAGCCCGCCTTCGGTGGTGGTGGTGGTGGTGGCGCGTACACGGCAGGGGCCGGTGGCCGGACGGCCGCCAGGGGGGGTGCACTGCGCGACAGCCCGGTGGACGGTACCTTGTTGCCCTTCGCATACATGCACTGCACGAACGCGTTGTCGTAGCGCCGCTGGGTGGCGTGGCCGGAGGTGTTCGCCGCCTCTGCGCCGGCTGCGCCACCGAACAGCAGTCCGATGCCAGCCCCGGCGGCCGCACCCTGGCTGCCACCGAGTGCGGCTCCGGCCAGCGCCCCCACTGCCGTGCCGACCGCGGCGCTGGTGACCGCACTGCTGGCCTGCGCCCGCGACGGATCGCTGCCGCCGATGGAATCGGATGCATGACGTCGACAGTCGGCCTCGTCGGCGCGGAACTGGTCGAAGCTGCGCCCGGTGCCGGGGAAGGTCGCCACGCTCGGCCCGGTGGGGATCGACACGCAGCCGCCGAGCGCCAGCAGGGCTGCGGCCAGCGCGCCGGTGCGCACACGGCGCAGGGGGATCAAGGCAGGTCTCATGGCATGTCTCCTGCGGTTACCGCGGAGCCGTCGACGGCTGCGCCGGCACGCGCTGCCAGGGCGACGCGCATTCGCGCACGTACGGGTAGTAGGTGTTGGAATCGTTGCAGAAGAACCACTCCGGCCCCTGCGCGGGCTGGGGTTGCGCCGACGGTGCCGGCACGTAGTCGGGCGCGGGCGCCTGCGCATCGCCGCGCTCGACATACACGACCGGCGGCGCCGGCACGACCCTGACCACCGGCGGGTAGTCGTAGTAGTAGGCGGGCGGCGGATAGTAGTAGCGCGGGCCGTAGTAGAACGGCACGATCGGCGCGCCGAAATAGACGCCGACCCGGGGGCCGCCGAAGCCGCCATGGCCGCGATAGCCACCATGCGCCTGCGCCGGCCCGGTCGACAGGCACAGCACTGCGCCGACGGCGAGCGCCAGCGCCGCCGCTTGGGAACAAACGGAACGAAAGGTCATCAGTGTCTCCGGCATCCGCTGGATCAGCGCCCCGCCGAAGGCGGCGTGGGTACCACCCGTTCCCAGGGCGTCGCGCACTGGGTCACGTAGGGATAGTAGGTGTTGGAATCGGCGCAGAAGAACCAGAACGCGGTGTCTGCTGCGGGAGCGGGTGCCGGAGGGGCCGCGCCGAGGTCGTTGCGTTCGACATAGACCGGCGGCGCATGGTTGCGCGATGAATAGACGACCGGCGGTACGTACACGAGCGGCGCCGAATGGATCAGGCGGGGTGCGTGGTACACCGGCGGCGGCGCGTAGTACACGCGCGGCGGGGCATAGTAGTGCGGCCGGTAGACCGGTGCCGGCACATACACGCCGATGCGCGGGCCGCCGTTCCAGTGGTGGCCGCCACCATGGCCATGACCGTAGCCATGGCCGCGGTGTCCCCCACGGTCGGCCATCGCCGGCGCAGGTATCGCCAGTGCGGCTGCAGCCAGCAGCGAGGCGGCGATTGCCGCGCGGCCCGGGCTCGATGACATGATGGATCGTGAAGACATCTTTCCTCCTCGGACCCTCGGATGGCAGGGGTCCTGAATGCAGCAAGCGTAGTCTGGTCCAGCGTCCGCAGCCGTCAGTAATGCAAGCGGACATTGCCGCGGTTACAGTCTCGAAACACTTGTCAGTCGGGAACCGGCCACGCCGCTGGCGTCCTTCCTGACCCTACGCATCCATCAACGCGGCTGGCGCGTCCGGGGTGTACAGCCTCCGACGAACGGCAGCCCGGCCCGGTACGAATTCCGGCGTTGGATTACTCTCGCCTTCCCATGCATATCCGGAGCCCGACGCAATGGCCAGGACCGAAGACATCAAGCTGAAACTGCGCGACGGCGAGATGGGCGCGCACATTGCGTGGCCCGACCGCGAGCCCGCCGGCGCGATCATCGCGATCATGGAAATCTGGGGCGTGAACGACACCATGCGCAAGCATGCGCAGGAGTTCGCCGAGGCCGGGTACATCTGCCTCGTGCCCGACCTGTTCTGGCGCCAGGAGCCGGGGGTCGAACTGTCCGACCGCAACCCGGCCGACGGACAGAAGGCCTTCGACCTCTACTACGACTTCGACTACGACCTCGGCGTGCGCGACATGGAGGACACGATGCAGTGGCTGCGCACCGTGCCCGGTGGCACCGGCAAGATCGGCAGCGTCGGCTACTGCCTGGGCGGCAAGCTCTGCTACCTGATGTGCTGCCGCACCGACATCGACTGCGCAGTCGCCTACTACGGCACCTACATCGAGCACAACATCCGCGAGGCGCCGAACCTGCACCGGCCGTTCATGCTTCACATGGCGATGAAGGACCGCTGGGTGCAGGCCGAGGTCAACGAGATGCTCGAACGCCGGCTGTCGCCCAATCCGCTGGTGACGATCCACAAGTATCCCGAAGCCGACCACGCCTTCGCGCGCCATGGCGGCAAGCCGTACCGCAAGGAAGAAGCCGACCGTGCGCTGGCGCTGTCGGTCGACTTCTTCCGGAAGCACCTCGGTTGATGCAGGCGCGCCGACGGGCGATCGCGCTGCTGGCACCGGCGGCCCTGCTGGCCAGCGGCCTGATCGCGGCGCGGTCCGCGGTCGCGCACGGCTTCCGTGCCGGCGCGCTCGTGATCGACCATCCGTATGCACCGCCGACGCCCGGCGGCGCACGTACTGGCGCGGTGTACTTCCGCACGCTGAAGAACACCGGACGCGAGGCCGACCGGCTGCTTTCGGCAACCACGACGGTGGCCGAGTCGATGGAACTGCACAGCAGCACCATCGTCGACAACGTGATGCGGATGCGTCCGCTCGCCGCGATAGACCTGCCCCCCGGTGCCGACCTGAAGGTCCGCCATGGCGGCGAGATCCACCTGATGCTGATCGGCCTGAAGGCGCCGCTGAAGAACGGCGACCGCTTCACGGTACGCCTGAAGTTCGAGCGCGCCGGCGAGCACGACGTGGTCGTCCAGGTCCAGCAACCGCGGACCGACGGCAAGCCGCCGTCCGGCCACAGCCACTGAAATCGTCGTCCCTGAAGTCGAAGGAAGCAACGTGTCGCTGCAATCGAAGGTTCCGTTCGTCTCTGTTCCGTTCGCGCTGGCGCTCGCCGCGTGCCTGACCACGCCGGTGCACGGCCAGGGATTCCCCGACAAGCCGATGCGCATGGTCGTGCCCTTTCCCCCGGGTGGTGCCGCCGACATCGTCGCGCGTCATTTCGCGACCCGGTTGTCTGAGGCAGTGGGCCAACAAGTGGTCGTCGACAACCGCGGTGGCGCCGGCGGCAACATCGGTGCGGACAACATCGCGCGCGCGCCGGCCGATGGCTACAACCTGCTGTTCGCCTCCTCCAGCGTGCTGTCGATCAACCCGCACCTCGGTGGCAAGGCGCCGTTCGACGTGCTGAAGGCGTTCGCGCCCATCGTTCTGGTCGGCCATGCGCCGAACGTGCTGGCGGTGCACCCGTCGGTGCCGGCAAAGACCGTGCGCGACCTGATCGCGCTGGCGAAGAAGCGGCCGGATGCGCTCGCCTACGCGTCGAACGGCCACGGCACGCTGAGCCACCTGACCGGCGAGCTGTTCGCGCAGGGCGCAGGCGTGAAGATGCTGCACGTACCGTACAAGGGAGCGGCACCGGCGACGATCGATACCGTCGCGGGCAACGTGTCGGTGCTGTTCGCCGCGTTCCCGAGCGTGGCCTCGCAGGTGCGTGCCGGGCGGCTGGGTGCGCTGGCGGTGACCAGCGCACAGCGCATCGCGGTGGCCAGGGAACTGCCGACCATCGCCGAGGCCGGCATCCCGGGCTTCGAGTCGAGCCAGTGGTGGGGCCTGTATGGCCCGGCCGGCCTGCCGGGCGCGATCGTCGAGGTGCTGAACAAGGCCGCCAACCGCGCGCTGGTCACCGAGGAGTTCCGCAAGGCGCTGGCGCTCGAAGGCGCAGCACCCGCCGGTGGCACGCCAGCCACGCTGGCCGCATACCACAAGGCCGACTACGACAAGTGGGGCAAGGTCATCGCCGCAGCCGGCGTCAAGGAGAACAACTGATGATGCAGCCGCAGCCCGCCGCGCCGGGTGCCGCTATGCCCGGGAACGATGCCGTCACCCGCCGCTTCGCCACGTTCGCCGCAGGGCTCACGTACGAGGCCCTGCCGCCGGTGGTGCGCGAACACCTCACCCTCTTCCTGCTCGACTACCTGCGTGTCGCCTCGCTCGGCCAGCGCATGCCGTGGAGCGGCTGGGCGGTGAAGCTCGCCGCCGAGCTCGGTGGCAACGGCCAGTCGACGATCCTGTTCTCGACCGACCGTACCGACCCGGAGCGCGCGACCTTCGTCAATACGACCTTCTCCGGCAGCATCGACGCCGACGACGTGCATGTCGGCTCGATGCTGCATCCGGGCTGTATCGTGATCTCGGCCGCGCTGGCGGTGGGCGAGGCGCGCGGTGCGTCGGGCGAGCGCATCCTGGCCGCGATCGCGGCTGGCTACGAGAACATGATCCGCATCGGCCTGTCGCTGCAGCCCTCGCACTTCAGGCGAGGCTTCCAGAGTACCGCCACCTGCGGCGGCTTCGGCGCGGCGACCGCGGCCGCGTGCCTGATGTTCGAAGGGCCCGATCGCGCCGAGCGCATCGCCGAGACGCTCGGCCTGGTCGCCTCGTTCAGCGGCGGCCTGACCCAGTTCTACCACTCCGGCTCGACGGTCAAGCGCATCCATGCCGCGCATGCAGCGGGCGAGGGCGTGCATGCCGCGCTGCTGGCCGCCGCCGGTTTCTCCGGCCCGGCGGACATCCTCGAAGGCAAGGACGGCTTCGCGCGCGCCTATGCCGACGGCCACGACTTCGACAAGGGCCTGTCCGGCCTGGGCGAACAGTGGCGGCTGCTCGAGGTCGCGATCAAGCCGCATGCGAGCAGCGCGCGCGTGCTGTCGGCGATCGAGGCCACCGCATCGCTGTGCACCGAGCACGGCCTGACCATCGAGGATATCGACACCATCCGCGTCGGCATCCCGAAGGTGATCCAGGGACGGCTGACCGTGAACGAGCCAAGGGACATCCAGGCGGCGCAGATGAGCCTGCCGTTCTGCATGGCGATGGTGCTCAAGCAGGGCCGCGCCGTGCCCGAAGGCTTCACGCTGAACATCGACGACTTCGAGACCACGCTCGCCGATCCGTCGGTGATGGCGATCTCGTCGCGGGTATCGTGCGAGCTCGACGACGACGCGGAGCGGGTCAGCACCGAGCAGTCGGTGGGCGCGAAGGTCACGTTCCAGTTGAAGAACGGCAAGGTGGTCGAGCGCTTCATCGATGCACCGAAGGGCAGCGTGTCGCGGCCGTTCACGATGGACGACCATGTCGCGCGGTTCCGGGCGGAACTGGCGCGGCGATTCGATGCGGCGCGCGTCGATGCGCTGCAGGCGGAAGTGCAGGGGCTTGCCACGGCCGGTGGCGTTACCCGGTTGATGCAGTTGCTGTCGGGCCGGTGAACCGACCATGCCGACGCTGAAGCTGCCCGACTGCGACCTGTTCTACCAGCTCGACGATTTCACCGATCCGTGGACCGACGCCGAGACGGTGCTGATGCTCCACGGCAACGCCGAGAGCTCGCTCGCCTGGTATGCCTGGGTGCCGGTGCTGGCGCGCCACCTGAAGGTGGTGCGCCCGGACATGCGCGGCTACGGCCGATCGACGCCGATGCCGCGCGAATATGAGTGGACGCTGGACGCGCTGATCGACGATTACTGCCAGCTGATGGACCATCTGCAGATCGAACGCTTCCACCTCGTCGCGGCCAAGATCGGCGGCACGATCGCACGCGCGTTCGCCGCACGCCGGCCGGATCGAGTGAAGTCGATGGTGGTGGTGGGCACGCCGCAGGCGCTGCGGCCCGGCGTCGAGAAGGTGCCTGCGCTGATCGAGGAGTTCGAGACGAAGGGCGCCGAGCACTGGGCACGGCGGACGATGGACGGTCGGCTCGGTGAACACTTCCCGCCCGAGGGCGTCGAGTGGTGGACGCAGTTCATGGGACGTGCGCCGGTGTCGTCGCTGGTCGGGTTCAACCGGGGGATCAACTACGCCGACATCCGCGCGGACCTGCCCAAGATCCAGTGCCCGACGCTGGTGATCACCACCGAGGAGAGCGGGCTGGGGACGGTGGAGCGGACGCGGGCGTGGCAGGCGCAGATATCCAACTCACGGTTGCTGGTGTTGCCGGGGAAGTCGTACCACGTGGCGGCGAGCGATGCGCAGGCGTGTGCGGAGGCGGTGCTGGGGTTCCTGAGCGGCGACTGAGCGCGGAGCTTAGCCGACGGGCGGCCATGCACGCACGCCGACCGCGGGCGAGAACGGCGCGTGCCGCAGCCTGGGCACGACCTGTCCCATGCGCGTCGACGGGTCGCGCGCCTCGGCTTCCAGCGGCTCGTAGTGGTATTCGCGCTCGGCGAGCGAGGTGAACTCGTACATGACGCCGTGGCGCCAGCCACCGACGCTCGCGAGCAGCTTGCGCGTGGCCACCACGCCGGGCAGCCGCGCGAGCAGCGGGAAGCGCTGCTGCGCGTAGAAGCTGCCGATCGCCTCGTCGGTGGCCGCGTCGGGGGCGTCGTAATGGCCGAACTGCACGACCGGGGCCGAAGCGCGCGGGTCGCGATGCCTGGCTTCCGGTCCGTCGACGCGCACCTCCTGCGCGAAGATCGCCGAGCCCAGCGGCCGGCGCATCGCCATGTGGCGTCGCGTCAGCTCGCTCTGCCGGGTGGCGAGCTCTGAAGGCGGCGGGGCGAGGAAGGTGTGCGCCGACTCGCCGCCGAACAGCGCCAGCCACCCCTGGCCGCGTCCGCCGTGGCCGAGCCGGTAGTGTGCCGCCCAGCGGTATCCCGGCCGCGCGAGCTTCTCCGGGATGTGGACGTGGTGGAACCAGTCGCAGTACGCGTCTCGCGTCTCCTCGGCGAGGTCGTACCACAGCGCCCAGATGCCCGTGTCCTGATCGTCCATCGTCATGCTCCTTCGCCCGGCCACCTTATGGCTGATCCAGGATCCGCGCAATCTTCATGGCCGTTGCACGGCAAACCCCGCGGAAATCCGGACTGATCCGCTCATCCTCTTCCGCGACTGTCCAGAACGCGACGGCTGCCCGCGCCGCCGACCGCCACCGGTCCTGCTCCGATGGCATCGGCAGCACTGAGCAGTCGCAGGAGCGGCTCGACATCCATGAAACGATCAGTAAACGCTCAAGTCATTGATATTGAACGAACTACAGCTCTTGATAGACTATAAATGAAACGAATCCTGAAACGATCAGGAAGTCCTGGTCATCAGGTATACAGGCGCTGGGGAAAGGCCGTTGTGCACGAATCATCGGCCGATCCCGTCCAGTACTTGCCTCGCTGCCTGCTTCGCCAGTGGCCCATGAATCGGCGATGCAAGCACGTCCCTGAGCGCCCCCTCCGCACCCTGTGGCAACGCTGGCTGTGCACGAAGGGCCCATGCGGCCTGCAGCGCGATGTCGGGTGTGGCAAGCGCCGCCACGACCGTCGCGAGGCACGCCTCGCACTGCATCGCCGCCAGTGCCTGGACGGCAGCTTCGCCGACGAGATCGCGGCAACGGCCTTCGCGGTCCTCTCGATAGCGCTGCGTCGTGCGGTCGAGCGTCGCGAGCGCGCTCGCATGCTCTTGAGGCGATATGAGGAAGCGTGTCCGTGTCGGATGCTCACGCTGGAGACGTTCGACGACTGCGTCGTTCGCGAGCAGGTACTCGAACTGCTGCACTGCGCGCGTGCAACGGGCCTGTCGTCCCTCCTCGTCGGCGATACGGGCCTCGAGGAACTTCGCCACGTCTTGGGCGCGGCGTGCCGCCGGCGGACCAAGCGCGGCAAGCGCCTCCAGGGCGGCATATGCATCGGGCGCATTGGGCAGCAGGTCGGCAACGGGATCGACTGCGAGCCTGTCGCCCGTGCGGCCGAGCGCCTCGATGATGGACGAGCGCACCGGGATCACGCCGTCGCCCGTGTCATGGTCCTTGATGCCCGAGGCCAGGGCCTTGATGAGCGCAGGAACGGCGGGGCGTGCGGAAGGCCCCATCTTGCCGAGGCACCGCGCGGCGCCCGTCGGGCAGGTCCAACGGTCCTCGTGTCGCGTGAAGGCCCAATCGAGGGGCCCTCGAACCGGCCTCGGCGCGCATGCGTCCAGCGGCTCGACGGCGAACCGGCAGTGGCGCCCCTCGAGCTGTCCGACGACGTCGTTGACCGACGGTGGCGGCACGTTCGCTTGCGATGGCGAAGGTGTGGTGCTGCGCTCGCAACCGACCAGTAACGCCGACGCACACAGGATCGCGAACCAGTGGTTCGCGATGGCGGGCAATCCCTGCCTCAGTTGAACTTCAATCCCGCCGCCTTCACGATCGCGAGGTTGGCCTTGATCTCGGCCGCGATCAGCGCATCGAATTCTTTCGGCGCCATCGGCATCGGCTCGAGGCCGATCTTCACCAGCCGCTCCATCACCGCGGGCTGCTTCAGCACAGCCATCGTCTCGGCATGCAGCCGGTCGATCAGCGCGCGCGGCGTCTTCACCGGCAGCAGCAGGCCGTTCCAGAAGGTGTAGTCGCTGTCGGCGAAGCCGGCTTCGATCGTGGTCGGCACGTCGGGGAACACGCTCGACCGGCTTCGGGTGCTGACCGCCAGCGGGATCAGGCGGCCGGACTTGATGAACGGCAGCCCGGAAGAGGTGCCGATCGAAAGGAAGTCGACGCGGCCGGCGGCGACGTCCGCCAGCGCCTCGGGCCCGCCCTTGAACGGCACGTGCGTAGCCTTGATGCCGGCAGACAGCAGCAGCCGCTCGGCGGCCCAGTGGGTGGCGCTGCCGATGCCGGCCGAGGCGAAGGTCATGTCGTTCTTCCGTGCGGCGTCCATCAGCGCCTTCACCGTCTTCAGCCCCTTTTCGGGCGAGATCACCAGCACGTTCGGCACCACGCCGAACACGGCAACGCCGGCGAAGTCGTTGCCGGGATGGTAGGGCGCGTTCGGGAAGGCGGCCAGCGAGGCCGAGTGCGCCGCGGCATTCATCAGCCAGGTGTAGCCGTCGGCGTCGGCGCGGGCGACTACCGCCGAACCGACGGAACCGCCGGCACCGCTGCGGTTCTCGATGATGATCGGCTGCCCGAGCGAGGCGGAAAGGCCTTCGGCGACGATGCGGCCGATCACGTCGGTGGTCGAGCCGGGGGTGAACGGGATGATCGTGCGGATCGGCTTGGCCGGGAATTGCTGGGCCAGCACCGGGGTGGACAGCGCGCCTGCGGCGAGCAGGGCGGCGGACATCCGGACAAGGCTGCGGCGGGTGTTCATGGTGATTTCCTCCTGGGGGCGCGGACGGCGTCTCGATGCACGGGCCGCCTCATCGATGCAGCAAGGGAACCAGATCATACCGGCTATCCACGGGCCTCCGGCAGCCCCCTTTCAGCCCCTTTCTTCCGTTGTCGCCCGAAGGACGTCGGCGTGCATTTGCTAGACTGGCTCTTTCCTGATGAGAGGGGACGCCGCCGTGGCAGAAGATAAACCGATCCCGGACGACATCCGGGCGCAGGCCAAGGCCCTCGGCCTCGACAAGCTGACCGACGCGGATCTGCGCCAGTTCATGAAGGCCGCGCAGGTGGCGCAGTCGCGCCGTTCGGTACTCGACACCCGCTCGCTGGTGGCGGCGGACGAGCCAGCCCATGTCTACCGGCTCGCCTGAGGGGGATACCTGCGATGAGCGACCTGCATACCCTGTCCCTGTCCGAAGCCTCCACGCTGATCCGAGACCGCAAGCTGTCGCCGGTGGAGTACACCCGTGCGCTGGTCGAACACACCGAGGGCCATGACGGCAAGCTGAACGCCTTCCTGCGCTTCACGCCGGAGATCGCGCTTGCCGATGCGCAGCGCGCCGAGAGCGAGATCATGGCCGGCGGCTGGCGCGGCCCGCTGCATGGCGTGCCCTACGGGCTGAAGGATATCGTCGACTACGCCGGGCTGCCCACCACCGGGCATTCGGCGATCCTGAAGGACAGCACGGCGGCCACCGATGCCTTCGTCACGCGCAAGCTGCGCGCGGCCGGCGGCGTGTTCATGGGCAAGCTGTCCACCCACGAGTTCGCGATCGGTGGTCCGTGCTTCGACCTGCCCTGGCCGCCGGCGCGCAACCCGTGGAACCGCGATCATTTCTGCGGGGGCTCGTCCAGCGGTTCCGGCAGTGCGACCGCGGCCGGCTTCGTGCCGGTGGCGATCGGTACCGACACTGGCGGCTCGATCCGTAACCCGGCGTCGATGTGCGGCGTGACCGGCATGAAGCCGACCTACGGCTACGTGAGCCGGCGCGGGGTATTCCCGCTCGCGTATTCGCTCGACCATGTAGGGCCGCTCACCCGTACGGTGCGCGACAACGCGATCGTGCTCGACCTGATCGCCGGGCATGATCCGCACGACCCGGGCAGCGTGCCGCGCGCGGGTGGCGACTGCACGTCGCTGCTCGACCGTGGCGTCGAGGGCCTGCGTATCGGCGTGGTGCGCCACTTCTACACCCGCGACCTGGTCGCCGATGCCGAGATGAGCGCATCGATCGAACAGGCGCTGTCGCAGCTCGAGTCGCTGGGCGCGGTGGTGCGCGAGGTGGAGACGCTACCGCTGCAGCAGTTCGCCGCCTGCAACCGCACGCTGCTGGTGTCGGAAGCCTATGCGGTGCACGAGCGCTGGCTTCGCGAGCGCCCGCAGGACTACGGTGACCTCACCCGCGAGCGCCTGTTCCCGGGTGCGTTCGTCACCGCGGCCGAGTATGTGAACGCCTCGCGCATGCGCTTGAAGATGACCGCCGCCTTCAACAGCCTGTTCGACGATGTCGACGTGGTGGTCACCGCGAGTGCGCACGACCCGGCCTGCCGGATCGACGATCCGAAGCAGGTCGAGTACACGTATGCGCGGCAGGCACGGGCGCCGTTCAACCTCACCGGCAACCCGGCGCTCGCGCTGCCCACCGGCTTCAGTGCCAGCGGCTTGCCGCTGGGGATGCAGGTCGTCGGCCGGCCGTTCGGCGAGGCGACGATCTATCGGGTGGCGCAGGCCTACGAGGCTGCGACCGGCTGGACGAAGCGCCAACCGGTGCTGCAGGCCTGATCGGCGCCTGCTTTCCCCGCAGGCCATCCACTGCATCTTGTCTCCTGGAGAAGTGATGAAAAAAGTTTCGCTGCGTGCCGGCCTGCCGGCTTCGATACTGGCTGCCACCGCACTGTTGTCACCGACCCTCGGCTGGACCGCGGCCGCCTGGCCGGACAAGCCGCTGCGCATCGTCGTGCCCTGGGCCCCGGGCGGCAGCACCGACATCGTCGCCCGGCTGCTGGGGGCGGACCTCGGCAAGCGGCTCGGCCAGACAGTGGTGATCGAGAACCGTGCCGGTGCAGGCTCGATCGTCGGCATGGAGTTCTCCGCCGCGATGCCGCCCGACGGCCACAACTTCATGCTCACCTCGACCGGCTACGGCTTCATCATCAACAAGGCGAAGATCGACCTGGTGAACAGCTTCGCCCCGGTGGCGCTGCTCGGATTCGGCGACAGCGCGCTGGTCGTGCATCCGAGCCTGCCGGTGAAGAACGTGAAGGACCTGGTCGCACTCGCCAAGCGCAAGCCGGGTTCACTGAACTATTCGTCGTCGGGCATCGGTGGCTTCCCGCACCTGAATACCGAGCTGTTCAAGATGATGGCCGGCGTGGACATGGCCCACGTGCCGTTCAAGGGTGCCGGTCCGGCGGTGGCCGATACCTCGGCGGGCAATACGCAGGTGCAGATCGGGTCGCTGCCCTCGGTTCTGGGCCAGGTGCGCGCAGGGCGGCTGCGTGCGATCGCGGTCGGCGGGCCGAAGCGCAACCCGTTGCTGCCCGATGTGCCGACGATCAACGAGTCTGGGTTGCCCGGATACGAGACCTATATCTGGTTCGGTCTGTTCGCCCCGCGCACCACGCCGGCGAACCTGGTCGCGCAGATGCATGCGGCAGTCAACACCTCGCTCGAGTCGCCAGACATGCTGAAGCGCATGGACGAGCAGGGCATCGACCCGTCGCGTCGTTCCATCGCCGAGTTCGCGAAGCTGATGGAGAGCGAGACGGTGAAGTGGGCCAGGGTCATCAAGGCAGCGAACATCACTGGTGAATGAGATGAAGGCGAACGAACTCACGGCGGTACAGGCATCACGGGCGATCGCGAACGGCACGCTCACTTCGGAGGCGCTGGTCTCGGCCTGCCTGGAACGGATCGCGCAGCGCGAGGATGCGGTACAGGCGTGGGCGTTCATCGACCCGGCGATTGCGCTTGCGCAGGCGCGTGCCGCTGATGCGGAGCGGGCGAAGGACGGCGTGCGCTCGCCGCTGCATGGCATCCCGGTCGGCATCAAGGACGTGATCGACACGTACGACATGCCGACGCAGTACGGTTCACCGATCTATGCAGGGCATCGTCCGGCGGCCGATGCGGCCTGCGTGTCGCTGATCCGTGAACTGGGCGGCGTGATCCTCGGCAAGACGGTGTCGACCGAGTTCGCGACGCGGCATCCCAACAAGACGCGCAATCCGCATTCGCCGCTGCATACGCCGGGCGGGTCGTCGAGCGGGTCGGGGGCATCGGTGGCCGACTGCATGGTGCCGCTGGCGCTGGGGACGCAGACCTCATCGTCGATCATCCGGCCGGCGGCGTATTGCGGCGCGGTCGGCTACAAGCCGACGTTCGGGCTGATCAACCGGGCGGGGCTGAAGTTCCTGTCCGAGTCGCTCGATACGCTGGGCGTGCTGTCGCGCACCGTGGCCGACGCAGCGCTGCTGACCGAGGGGCTGACCGGGCTTTCGCTGGATGCGACGCCGACTTTGGTTGCGCCGCGTATCGGCCTCTGCCGTACGCCCTGGTGGGACAAGGCGGATGCGGCGACGCAGGCGCTGATCGAGTCGTCTGCGGCGCGGTTTGCCGCGGCCGGCGCGAAGGTTTCGGCGGTGTCGCTGGAGCCAGCGTTCGACCGGATGAACGAGATCCAGATCGCGTTCAGCTCCTACGAGTTCTACCGCGCGCTGACCCACGAGCGCACCCGGCATCCCGGACTGATCTCGCCCAGCCTCACCGCGCGGCTGGCTGCCGGCGGCACGGTGACCCGCGCCGCCTACGAGGCGGCCCAGGCCGACACCCGTCATTGCATGGCGCTGATGGCCCGGTACTTCGACGCCTGCGACATCATGCTGGCACCGAGTACGCAGGGCGAGGCGCCGGGCATCGAGGGCACCGGCGAGCCGACCTTCGGGCTGATGTGGACACAGCTCGGGCTGCCGTGCATCACCGTGCCGGCAGGCAAGGGGCCGGGCGGATTGCCGCTGGGCGTGCAGCTGATCGCGGCGGCCGGGAACGATGCAGGGTTGATGCGGGCTGCCGCGTGGGTCGAGCGGATGCTCGCGGCTGGCTGATCCCAAAACCCGGGTCAGACACGGGTTAGCGTGCCGGACCGGACTGGGGCAGACCCTGGGGTCTGGATGGGGTCAGACCCCAGGTGCAAACGGTCGTGCCAGATCAGCGCGGAATGCGTGTCTGACCCGGGTTTCCTCACCCCCACTTCGCCCGTGCCCGCACCGCGACCGACGCCTGCTCCGCTTCCTCCAGCACCCGTCCGTGGTCGAGCGCCGTGAACCGGCCGCCGCGCCAGAGCACTCGTCCGTCAGCGATCACGGTATCGATGTTGCGCGGCTGCGCGAACGACACCAGTGCCTCGTACGGATCGCCCGAGGGCGCGATGTTGACGTCGCGGGTACGCACCAGGATCAGGTCGGCTCGTTTGCCCGGTGTGAGAGAGCCGGTGCGGTCGGCGATGCCGAGGTCGATCGCACCGTCGAGCGTCGCGAGCTGCACCAGCCGGCGCGCGGTCAGGCGGAACTTCGGCCCGATCCGGTGCTGGTGCAGGTTGTAGAGCAGCCGCATGCAGTTGAAGTAGTCGACGCTGTAGGTGCCGGTGTGGTCGATCGACAGGCTGGTCTTCACGCCAGCTTCGAGCAGCTCGCCGAGCTGGATCACGCCGGCGCTCGACGGCCGGCGCGACTCGCCCAGCGGCGAGATGCTGTAGCTCACGCCGCGCTCGCGCAGGATCTTGCGTTCGGCCGCGGTGGTGAGCAGCGGATGCACCAGCTGGACGTCCGGGCCGAGCATGCCGTTCTGCTCGAGGAAGGTGATCGGGCTCGGACCGGAGGTGTGCAGCGTGATCGGCAGCTTGAGCGCGCGGGCACCGCCCCAGTCTGCACGCACGATTTCGAGCGGGATGTTGCCGCGCAGCGGGTTCGGGTCGGTGCCGACATTGCGCGAATTGATGCCCAGGGTGAGCAGGCCATCGTTGGGCATCCAGGCCTTCTGGGTGCGCGCGAGGCCGGCCAGGTCCATCGGCTTGTCGTCGGGCATGCCCTGGGCCGGTCCGTAGGAGAAGCGACCGCGCAGGCCGATGTCGCGCATCGCGCGCAGCTCGGCGTCCGCATGCTCCGGCGTGACGATGTTGTGCGCCCAGTTGTGCACGGTGGTCGCGCCGGCGGTGATCGCCTCCGACAGCCCGAGGCGCACGCTGCGATAGCTGTCCTCGGGCGTGTAGAAGCGGCCGAGGAAGCTGGTGACCGGGAAGTAGCCGCGCTTCGGGTCGTCGATGCGGATGATCGGGCGGGTGATGCTGGTCCAAAGGTGCCAGTGGGTGTCGATGAAGCCAGGCATGCAGATCATGCCGGCGGCATCGATCACGGTGGCGTTGGCGGTGGCGGCGGACGGCACAGCGCCGACCGAGACGATCGAACCGTTGCGCACATGCACATCACCGCGCTCGTAGTCGCCGACCGCGGCATCCATGCTGAGGATGGTCGCTCCGCGGATCACGTACTCGCCGCGCGCGGGCAGGCGTGCGCCGCCGCCCGCATCCATCGCGCTGCCGTCGCGTGCGTGCGGCATGCAGGCAACCAGCCCGGTCGTTGCGGCTGCGGCGGCTGCCTTCAGCAGCGAGCGCCGGTGGATCATCGGTTCGTCCATCGTCCCCTCCCGTGTCGGCGGCCGCTCATCGATGGCGTCCTGCCCCGTTGAATCCTAGCACGCCAGAAAAACCTGAAAACCCGGGTCAGACACGCATTTCAAATGC
>CAIQON010000107.1 GCA_903873475.1 uncultured bacterium | reverse complement strand
GGCTCGACCGGTCTGGGACGTGGTCATCGTGTCTGCGAGCGTCGGTGGGTTCGCCGCGAGCATCACGGCTGTTGTCATCGGTTGGCGACGGCTGCGGGGCCAGCGCCGTGCAACCCGGCGCGAGGTGCGCGGGCCCTGAGATCCCGGTCCAGGGCACGGGCCTCGAACTACAGCAGCGGCGACACCAGCCTCGCCACCCCGAACATCAACCGCTCGCCGATCGGGCGCTTCCCCGTCGGCGGCCTGTAGCGCACCGCGCTGCGCAGGTCGCGATCGAAGCTCGCGACGAGCTGCTCGGCGGCAGCCGCGTCATACACCACCGCGATCACCTCGAAGTTGAGGCGGAAGCTGCGGTTGTCGAGATTGGCGGTCCCCACGACCGCGACGGTGTCGTCGATCACCATCGTCTTGGCATGCAGCATCGCCGGGCCGTACTCGAACAGCACGACCCCGGCTGCGACCAGTTCGTCGTAGTAGCTGCGCCCGGCCGCCGTCACGAGCTTCGAGTCGCCTCGCTTCGGCACCAGCAGGCGCACGTTGACGCCCCGCAGTGCCGCAGACTTCATCGCCGAGAGTGTGGCTTCATCGGGCACCAGGTAGGGCGTGGTGATCGAAAGCGAGTGCCGGCTGCTCGCGATGGCGGCGAACTTGAACTGCTGGATCGCGAACACCGAGTCGTCCGGCCCCGAAGCGATGATCTGCACGCTCGGGCCGGTCGGGTCGCGCTCGCTGGCCGGGAAGTGCGCCGGTTCCACCTTGCACGTGCCGATGGCGAACGACCAGTCATCCAGGAACACGCGCTGCAGCGCGGCCACCGGTGCGCCGACGATGCGCATGTGGGTGTCGCGCCACTCGAGCGGTTTCCCCCTGGCGCGCGTGCCGGAGAGTGCCGACCCGTCGCTCGACTGCACGTCACTCACGTTCATGCCGCCGGTGAAGCCGATCCTGCCGTCGACCACCACGATCTTGCGATGGGTGCGGAAGTTGAGCAGCGTTGGCTTGAACCGCGAGATGCGCAGCGGGTTGAACCAGGCAAGCTCGCCGCCCGCGCGGGTCAGTGTCGCGAAGTAATCGTCGCTCGCGCCGCCCGAGCCGACGTCATCGAGCAGCAGCCGCACTTTCACGCCGGCCCTGGCGCGCTCGGCGAGTGCGTCGCGCAACCGGTCGCCGGCGCGGCCGGGGTCCCAGATGTAGTACTCCACGTGCACGTGATCGGTTGCGGCGCGGATGGCCGCCTCGATCGCCGCGTAGCAGTCGTCGCCATCGATGTAGAGCGTCACCGGTTCGTCGGCGCGCAGCGGCGCCGGTTGTCCGAGCTCGGTAGCCAGGCGCGCGAGCTGGCGATAGCGCACCCGGATCTCCTCGCCCATGCCGCCGCCCGCCGCCGTGCCCAGCCCCGGCGCGACCTGTCTGATCTGGCGCCGCGCACGCGCGTAGCGCAGCTTCTTGCGGTAGAGCCGGCGCGGACCGAAGAAGAGGTACACCGCGGCGCCGACGTAGGGCAGGGCAAGCAGCGCGAGCGCCCAGGCCAGCGTGGCCGCCGACGAGCGCCTGGCCAGGATGAGCGCGACGATCACGGCGACCGCCCACGCGAGGTAGGCGATCGTGAGGATCAGCTTCCAGTGCGCGGCGAGGAATGCACCGGATTCGGCGAATGCGGACGACATGCGGCGAAGCTTACCCGCGCTGATCGAGAACGGCGGTCAAGAGCCGGGATATCCTTGCCGGGGCGGATGATCGGCGTCGAACTCTGGCTGTCGGGTCAAGGCCTGTCGCAGCAGGCGACTGATACTGCCCGGCCTCCGGCGTTTGCGAATGCCCGCCGCTTGCACTACGCTGGCCGTTCGCCGCGCGAGTTCGCGCGCGCACAACGTGGGCACCGCGAAGGCCTGATCCAGGGGGAGAAGCAGCGATGAAACTGATGGTATTCAACGATGATCGCGTGGGTGTGGTCCGCGGCGATTCCGTGGTCGACGTGACGGCGGCTGTCGAGGGCGTCCCGCATATCGGCGCAGGCGACCTGATGAGCGCGGTGGTGGCGCGCTTCGCGGACCTGCGTGCGCCGATCGAACGCGCCGCAGCCGCTGGCGCCGGCCTGCCGCTCGCGCAGGTGCGCATCCGCCCGCCGCTGCCGCGGCCGAACAACGTGGTCTGCATGGCGGTCAACTACATGGAAGACGGCACGCGCAAGGAGCCCGCGCCGATCAACGCCTTCCTGAAGACGCCCAACTGCATCATCGGCAACGGCGACACCATGGTGCTGCCCGACGTGCCGGCAGCCCTCTTCGAGGGCGAGGCCGAGATGGCGCTGGTCATCGGCAAGCGTGCGAGCAACGTGCCCGCCGCGCGCGCGATGGAGTACGTGTTCGGCTACATGAACTTCATCGACGGTTCAGCGCGCGGGCTCAACCCGCCCGGGAACACGTTCTATCAGATGAAGTCCCGCGCCACCTTCGCGCCGATCGGCCCGTGGCTGGTGACCGCCGACGAGATCGGCGACCCGCAGAAGCTGCAGGTGCGCCTGTGGGTCAACGGCACGGTCAAGCAGAACTACAACACCGATGACATGGCGCACAAGATCCCGCGCTGTATCGAGTGGGTGAGCTCGATCCACGACCTCGAGCCCGGCGATATCCTCGCCCTGGGTACCAACCACCGCGGCCTGTCCGGCTTCCAGGATGGCGATACCATCGAGCTGGAAACCGAGGGGCTCGGACGGCTGCGCGTGAGCGTGCGCGACGAACTGAAGCGCACCTGGTCGAGGGAGACACGGCTCGAGCGCCAGCAGCGCGGGCTCGACGGCCTCACGCCGCAACTCACCGGCAAGTACGCCGCCAGGGGCTGAGGCGCCCGGGTCGGTCCTGCGAGCGGCCGGGATGAACCCGCGCCCTCCAGGTTCGCCCGGACGTGCCTGTTCGGCGTCAGCGCACGGGGACTGGCGGGCGCGGCTGGGACAGCAGGCGCTCGATGTCGTCTACCCGTCGAACAGACTCCCAGGACTGCTCCGCGGCGAGGGTCAAGATGCCGTCGTTCATCGCGGCGAAGACGACGCGCGTCTCGCCCACGCGAGGGGCCGATGCCGAGGGGGTATAGCGAGGGGCGGCGAACGAAACGCCTCCGTTCCGCCGCGCACGTATCCGACAGTCCTGGGCAGCGGTGACATTGACCAGCACGCGCAGGCGCACGGCACCCGATGCCGTGTTCGCGGTTGGCGCCTTCAGCACCCGGTCGACCCGCAGCGGCCAGTACACCAGAGCGCAGCCCCGTCCATCCTTCGTCGTCTCCTCGGGCGCGTCGAGCGTCGCCACGATCACCCAGTCGGCGCGCGCAGCCAGGGTGGGCAGGGGCCATTCCTCGATGACCGGGCGTCCGGCGAGGCAGGCTACAGGCAGGCCGAGGGTCAGCGCGGCGAGGGCGTGCACTGGACGGATGCCTGCCCTCATCGGCCAGGGGCCTGAAGCTGCACGGTCATGGATGACCCTTTCCGGTGTGGCAGGTGACTTGCACAGTGTATCGCAACGACCGCTTTCCACCAGCAACAAGCCTGACGCGTTCGTGTCCGAGGCCGGCCCCGGGCGCGAACGCGCCCCCTCACAATGACGGTACCATCTCGTTCGACTCGCACCCAGGAGGAGCACCGATGCGCGCAGTCCCCCCACCGAAGGGCCCTCTCGCCCTTGCAGCGAGCCTGCTCGCCGCCCTCGCGCTTGCCGCACCCGTACTGGCGCAGACGGACTATCCCAACAAGCCGGTGCGCATCATCAACCCGTTCGTCGCCGGCAGCACCACCGACGTGCTCGCGCGGGCGCTGGGCGCGGGCCTGGCAAGCCGGCTGGGCCAGCCATTCGTGGTCGAGAACCGGGGTGGCGCTGGCGGGGCGATCGGCACCGCCGCCGTCGCCCGCGCCGACGCGGACGGCTACACGCTGCTGTTCGCGCCCGCGCTCGTGCTGTCTGTGCATCCGCAGGACCGCGCCGACACCGGCTACCGCACCGACTCGCTGGTGCCGATCTGCCAGACCTTCATCAATGCGATGGCGCTGGTGGTGCGCCCCGAGTCGCCGATCCGGTCGGTGGCCGATCTCGTCGCCGCCGCGAAGGCGAAGCCCGGGGCGCTCAACTACGGACACCAGGGCAGCATGACCATCCCGCACCTGGCGATGGAGGAATTCCTGATCGCCGCGAACCTCGACATCCGCGACATCCCGTTCCGAGGCGAGCCGCTGGTCATCGCCGACGTGCTCGGCGGGCGCCTGGACGTGGCTTCGATCGTGCTGGGCTCGGCCGTGGGACAGAACGTGCGCGTGATCGGTGTCTTCGGCGAATCTCGGCACCCCGGCTTCCCCGACGTGCCCACGGTCCGCGAGCAGGGCTACGATGTCAGTCCGGCGAGCTTCGGCGGCCTGATGGCCCCTGCCGGCACGCCGGCACCGTTGCTCGCGCGGCTGTCCGAGGCCTGCACGGCGGCGGCGAACGACGCGGCCTACCGGGCAGTGGCCGAGCGCGCCGCCCAGCCGCCGAACTTCTTCGACAACGCCGCCGGGTTCCGCGCGCGCCTGGAGCGCGACATCTCCGCCAAGGCGCGCGTGCTGGCGCGACTCAAGGCGCGACCGCCCTCGAAGTAACCCCGAGGGTATGCGGCACGGCCCTGCGGTGGCGTCGCCAACGGCCCCCACAGGCTTCGCGCGCCGACACTCCGTCCTGTCGGCGGGGCTGCGCCCGGCTCAGTGGGCGATGCCCTCGCGCGCGAACTGCTCGCGCTGCTTTTCGTACGAGGCCTGGTCGATATGCCCCTCGGCGCCGTGGCGCTTCACGTCTGCCTCGACCTCGGCCAGGATCTCGGCCACCGGTCGATTGACGTCGATGGCCACGCTGTAGGGCTGCTTCGCCTCGAACGGCGTGGACCAGTAGACCTCGCAGCGGTTGCCTTCGGGATCGAAGAAGTAGAGCCCCACTGCATTGCCGTGGGAGGTCACCCGCGAGAACCGTACGCCATGCTGCTTGAAGCGCTGGTAGTAGTCGATGATGTCCTCCAGCCGCTCGCAGTTGAACGAGATCTGCTGGACGCAGGTGACCTGGTCGGGCTCGCGCGAGCGGAACACCGCGAATTCATGGTGTTCGCGCTTCGGGTCCGAACTCATGAAGGCGACGTTCGGCGTCTCATCGCTGATCTTCAGGCCCACGACCCGCGAGTAGAAGTCGCGCATCGTCTCGAAGTCCTTCGCCCAGATTCCTACGTGACCGAGCTTCCTGATCGCCATCACCGCTCCTCAAGCCCACGGACTGCGTCTCGCCCGGCGCCTGCGCGCGGCACGCACGGCAGCTGCGCCGCGCAGGTCGCTTCAGTCGGACGCACGAATGTTAGCGCCCTTCATTACCGCGGTCCATTTTGCAGCCTCGCCGTCGCGTGCCCTGCCCGCGAAACCGCAACCTGCGGCAGAATGGATGGGGGTACACCGAATGCTGACCGGTCCGTCGCGAGGGCGAGGCCGGGACGGCCACCACTGGAGGAACGCCATGATCGCATTCGCACGAGGGCTTGCCGCGCTGGCCCTGACACTCGGCTTTCTGCTGCCGGCGCCCGCCTGGTCGCAGGCGAGCGGCCAGGGCGAGGTCGAGGAGAAGAACATCCCGATCGCAGTGACCCAGGTCGCGCCGGGCCTGTTCTTCATGTACCACCACGAGGAGTCGAACGCCGCCTGGATGGTGACCGACGAGGGCGTGCTGGTCATCGACACCCGTCAGCACCCGCGCCGCGCCGAGGAACTGCTGGCGATGATCCGGCGCACCACCGACAAGCCGATCCGCTGGGTCGTCAACACCCATGCGCATGGCGACCACTACTTCGGCAACTCGGTCTTCAAGCGCGAGGGCGCCGTCTTCATCGCGCACCGCGACACCGCCGGCATGATGAAGAGCCACTTCGGCCTGGAGATGAAGCGCCGTCAGGGCTACTTCCGCCAGCGCCAGTTCGACCCGAAGGAAGTGTCGGTCGTGCTTCCTGACATCACGTTCGACTCCACGCTCACGCTCACCCTGGGCGGGCGCACCGTCGAGCTGGTCTACATGGGCGCTGGCCAGAATCCCGGCGACACCTTCTTGCGATTCCCCAAGGAGCGCGTGCTGTTCGCCGGCGGCCCGTTCTCCCGCAACAGCTGGCCCAACCCCTCCTTCACGCCGTCGATCACCACGTGGGTCGACATCCTGCGCAAGATGGCCGCGATGGACGTGGACATCTACCTCGGCGGCCACGGCGACATCGGCCGCCGCGAGCACGTGCTGCAGCAGGCGAAGATGCTCGAGGACTTCGACCGCGGCATGCGCGCGGCGGTGGCCAAGGGACTCTCGCGCGAAGAGATCGTTCGCACCGTGCGCTTCACCGAGTACCAGGACGTGCGCAACTGGTACCGGATGAACCTCTTCGTGAACAGCTACTACCATCTGCTCACCACGGGCCGCCCGGAAAACGCCTATCCCTGACAGCCCCGCGCGCCGGCGCGGATGCGACCGGCGCTGCAGGCTATTCCACTATTCCACGGTCACGCCGTGCTGGCGGATCAACCGGCCCCAGCGCTCGGTCTCGGATTTGAGGAAGGCGTCCTGCTGGGCGGCGGGCACGGACATCACCCGCCCGCCGGCCTGCACGACGCGTGCGCCGAAGTCGGCATCGGCCACTACCTCTAGCAGCAGCGCGCGCAGGCGATCCACCACCGCGGGCGGCGTGGCCGAGGGCGCGAACAGCGCCATCCAGGACTCGCCGTCGAAGGCGGCCACCCCGCTCTCGGTGACGGTGGGCACCTGCGGCAGCGAAGGCGCGCGGCGTGCGGGCGACACCGCCAGTGCCTTCAGTCGTCCGGACTCGATGTGCTTGAGCGACGCGGACAGGTTGTCGAACATCAGGTCGATGCGCCCGGCCATCATGTCCGGATGCGCCATCGAGGCGCCCTTGTAGGGAACATGGATCAGGTCGAGTCCCATGGCCCGGAACAGGATCGTCGCCCACACATGCTGCAGGCTGCCCGATCCGGCCGATGCATAGGTGAGCCGGCCCGGACGCTCCTTAGCGTAGCGCGCGAACTCCGACAGCGTGCCCGCAGGAAGGTCGGGGCGCGCCACCAGCACGAAGGGATAGGCGGCCACGAACCCGGTCACCACGAAGTCGCGTCCCGAGTCGTAGGCGAGGTTGCGATAGAGGAACGGGTTCATCACCATCGAGCTGCCACTGCCGAAGAGCAGCGTGTGCCCATCGGGCGGTGCCTTCGCCACGAAGCCGGTGCCGGTGGCCGACCCCGCCCCGGGCCGGTTCTCGACGTAGGCCGCCACGCGCAGCGTCTCCGACAGCGTACGCGTGACGTTGCGCGCGGTGAGGTCTGTCCCTCCGCCAGGACCCGAGGCTACCACCAGCCGCAGTGGCCGCGACGGAAACTCCTGGGCGAATGCCGACGTGGGCAGTACGGCCAGCAGCGCGACCACGCCGATCAAGCGCAGGCGCAGACCGCGCCCGGTGCGTCCTTGCTTCGACATTCCCCCTCCTCGGCGACGATCCCTCGCCCTCTTCGAGCCGGCCCTGCCGGCGCGCGCACTGCGGCGCGTGATGGAAGCTATAGTGTCACCCGGATACGTGCCGCGTCCAGCCCGAGGACACGCGGCCCCGAATCGCGCATCGCCACCGAGGAGTCGCGCCCATGTCGTCCGAATCGTCGTCCGCTGCCATCAGTACCCTGCTCGCGCGGCAGGAGATTGCCGACCTCGCCCAGCACTGGGGGCGTGCCCGAGACCAGGGACGCTGGGAAGACCTTGCCCGTACCTTCCACCCCGGGGGTAGGATCAAGGTGATGTGGTTCGAAGGCACGCACGAGGACTTCATCGCGGCGTGCGCGAAGCGATTCGTTCCGGGGCGTGGCACGACCAAGCATTTCTTCGGCGTGTCGGTGGTCGAGGTCAACGGCGAGCGCGCG
>CAIQON010000106.1 GCA_903873475.1 uncultured bacterium | reverse complement strand
CCGATTTCCGGTTCGGCTATATTCGTGGGGCTACTAAAAACCCCCAGGAGGAGAAGGCTGATGATCCGCAAGCTGCGCACCCAGCGCGACGACCAACAATGGATGCTCGACCTCGCGCTGAACATGCGCGGCCGCGTGCAGAACTTCGAGCGTGACGACATCGAGGTGCCGGCTGGCACGCGCGCACGCAACTACCGCATGCTGCCCAAGGTCTGGCGCAAGTCGGCCGAGCGGCACGAGCGGCTTGCGAAGCGCGCGCAGGCGATGGGCGCGAACGCGACTGCCACCCACCACTACGACCATGCGGTCGAGGGCTACCGGATGGCCCAGCACCCGATCTTCTTCGACAACCACCCGGTGAAGAAGGCGCTCTACAAGAAGCTGAGCGAGATGGTCGACCGGCGCATCGAGACCGCGTCCTATCCGATCGAGCGCGTCGAGGTGCCCTTCGACGACGGCAAGACCATCTCCTGCCTGTACCACATGCTGCCGGGCAAGCCGAAGGCGCCGGTGGTGATCTACGTACCGGGCATGGACCAGAGTAAGGAAGTGTTCCCGAAGGTCTCGCACAACATCGCGCTGGCCCGCGGCTTCCACGTGATCGCGATCGACGGCCCCGGACAGGGCAACTCGAACATGCAGAAGATCCGCGCGGTCGGCGACAACTACGAGCGCGCCGGTGCCGCGGTGATAAGCTGGCTGATGAAGCGGCCGGAAGTCGAGAAGAAGAAGATCGCGATCTACGGCATCAGCATGGGCAGCTACTGGTGCCTGCGCCTGTCGAGCTACGACCATCGCGCCGCCGCGGTGGTGAGTTCGGTCGCCTGCTTCAATCCGAACAACACCATCTTCACGCAGTCATCCCCGCGCTTCAAGCAGATGTTCATGTACATGGCCGGCTACGACGACGAGGCGAAGTTCGACGTCGAAGTGGCGCAGCCGATGACCGTGCGCGGCTACCTCGACAAGGTGAAGTGCCCGACGCTGCTGGTCACCGGCGAGTTCGATCCGCTCTGCCCGCTCGAGGAAGCGATCGAGGCCTACGGCGACCTGAAGGTGCCGAAGGAGATGTGGATCATGGAGAACCAGTACCACCCGCTGTGGGGCATCCCCAACCTGGGTGGCATGGACTGCCACGACTACGTGATGGACTGGCTGCAGGGTCTGTTCAGCGGCAAGCGCGTGCCCAAGAAGGGCGGCCGTATCGCCTATGTCGGCGAGCAGGGCGACGGACCGTGGTCGGCGTGCGACTGGGAGCCAACGGTGAAGGCGGGGCAGGCGTATTTCTAGCCGCCGCAATGCGTGTCTGACCCAGATTCAAAAACCCGGGTCAGACACGGTTTTGCCGGTCCGCAGGGGTGCGCAGCGGAAATGCGTGTCTGACCCGGGTTTTGCGGCGTGGTGGGCGTCTTGAGTTTCGCTTCGCCGGGCAAAACTCGAGACTTCGCAATCATGGCCGATCCGGCGTCCGTCCGGGCGCATGCCTCGTGCGTGCCCGGCGACCGTGCAGAAGGTGGATCACCAGCCGATCGCCGCCCCGTCACTGCGCGGGTCGCTCGCGCCCTCGATCACCCCGCCCGGATGGGCAACGATCGCCCCTGCATGACCCATGGTCTCGTCGAACGCGCCATAGACCTCGACCTCGTGGCCCATCGCGCGCAACCACTCGATCAATGAAGGATCGAAGCGCGACTCGACCTTCAACGACTGCGTGGCCTGTCCCCAGGTGCGGCCGAGCAGCCAGCGCGGCGCGCTGACCGCGGCCTGCAGGTCCTGGCCGTACACCACATGCCGGGTGAACACCGCTGCCTGCGTCTGCGGTTGGCCTTCGCCGCCCATCGTGCCGTAGACCATCACGCGGCCGTCGGAGAGATGCGCCATCGCCGGGTTGAGCGTGTGGAAGGGCTTGCGGCCCGGCTCAAGCGTGTTCAGAGCGGCTGGATCCAGCGAGAAGGATGCGCCGCGGTTCTGCCAGTTGATGCCGGTGCCATCCAGCACGACGCCGCTGCCGAACTCGTGGTAGATGCTCTGGATGAAGCTCACGGCACGGCCGGCGCTGTCGACGACACCTATCCAGACCGTATCCGCCGGAGGCTGGGGCGCGGGCCAGCCCAGCGCCCGCCCGAGGTCGACGCACGCGGCGCGGCGGTCCATCTCGGCCGGCGTGAGCAGCGACTGCGGATCGACGGTCATGTACTTCGGGTCGGTCACATGTCGGTCGCGCATGAAGAACGCCTGCTTGGTCGCCTCGACCATCCGGTGCAGGTAGCCGGCGCTGTCTGCAGGCACGGATTCGAGCCCGAGGCGGTCGGCGATGCCGAGGATCGCGAGCGACACCATGCCCTGCGTCGGCGGGGCCATGTTGTACAGCGTCCCGCGCGAATGCGCGAGGTATACCGGCGGCCGCTCCACGGCCTGGTACGCGGCGAGGTCGGCTGCCGATACCGGGCTGCCCAGCGCCTTCAGGTCGGCGGCGATGCTGGCCGCGAGTTCGCCACGGTAGAAATCGTCGGTGCCGGCGCTGGCGATGCGCGACAGCGTGGCCGCGATCTTGCCCTGCTTCATCAACGATCCCGGCAGCGGCACGTCGCCGTCCGGCATGAAGCGGGCCGCGAAGCCGGGCTGGTCCCTGATCTCGGCGAGCTTGGTCGCGGTCGTGTTCGTGTAGCTGTGGGTCACGGCGTGGCCGTGCGCCGCGTAGTGGATGGCATCTGCGAGCAGGCGCGACAGCGGCAGTCGGCCGCCGAACCGTATGCCCGACATCTGGTGCGCGAGCCCCCATCCGGCGATCGTGCCCGCCACGGTGTTGGCCGCCAGCGGCCCGCGCGTGGGAATCGCGGTGACCGCATGCGCGGCATACCACTCCCGGCTCGCGGCCATCGCAGCCGGGCCGCAGGCGTCGATCGTGGTGACCGGCTTGCCGGGTTCATGCACCAGCCAGAATGCGTCACCGCCGATACCGTTCATATGCGGGTACACCACGGATGCGGTCGCCGCAGCAGCGATCATCGCCTCGATCGCATTGCCACCCTCGCGCAGCACCGCGACCGCGGATTCGCTCGCCAGGGAATGGGGTGCCGTCGCCATGCCGCGCGTCGCGCGGGAAGTCTGGATTGCCACGATGCAGGTCCTCGGACGATGTTCACCGCAGCTTACCGGAAGCTTCGAATAAATCGGGTCAGAGACGATTTACCATTCGGCAATTCGTCTCTGACCCGATTTATCCCGGCCGGTCCGGGAAAGTGGGGTCTGACCCCAGGGTCAGACCCGGATTTCAGCCTCAAGGAGTGGACGTGATGGATACCCTGCTGCGCAATGCGCGCATTCTCGGCCGCGATTACGCGGCCACGTTCGATGTCGGCATCGAGGCCGGGCGGATCTCGGCGATCGATCCGGCGGGGGTAATGCCCGCGCAGGGCGCAGCCAGGGTGATCGATCTCGAAGGGCGGCTGGTCGCGCCCGGCTTCGTCGAGACGCATATCCACCTCGACAAGAGCTGCATCCTGGACCGTTGCACCTCGGAGAAGGGCACGCTGGACGAGGCGATCTCGCAGGTGGCGCTGCAGAAGCGGTCGTTCACTGCCGAGGATGTCGCCGGCCGCGCGCGGCGTACGCTCGAAAACGCGATCGCGCAGGGCACCAGCGTGATGCGTACCCATGTCGAGGTGGATCCGGTGGTCGGGCTTCGGGGTTTCGACGGCGTGCTGTCGCTGGTCGACGAATACCGCTGGGCGATCGATATCGAGATCTGCGTTTTCCCGCAGGAAGGACTGCTCAACAACCCGGGTACGGACGAGTTGCTGGTGGCGGCAATGAAGCGGGGCGCGCGCGTGATCGGTGCGGCTCCGTACTGCGACAGCGACCCCCATGCGCAGATCGACCGTATCTTCGAGATCGCGCGCGAGTTCGACGCCGACATCGACATGCATCTCGACTTCGGCATGGCCACCGACCACATGGATATCGAGTATGTCTGTGAGGTGACCGAGAAGCATGGCTACGGCGGACGCGTGGCGATCGGCCATGTCACCAAGCTGGCGCTGGTCGACCCGGAACGGTTTGCCCGCATCGCGAACACGCTGGCCAATGCCGGCGTAGCAGTGACCGTGCTGCCGGCGACCGACCTCTACCTGATGGGCCGCGACCGTACCCATGCGAAGCTGCGCAGCGTACTGCCAGTGCACGAGCTGCTCGCGCATGGCGTGAACGGCAACCTGTCGAGCAACAACATCCTCAACCCGTTCACGCCGTTCGGCGACTGCTCGCTGCTGCGCATGGCCAACCTGTACGCGAACATCTGCCATGTCGGCCGACGCGACGAGATCCGCGAGTGCTTCGAGATGGTGACCCGTCGCTCGGCGAAACTGCTGCGCCGGGACGACTACGGCGTGGACGCCGGCCGCGCGGCCGACCTGGTGGTGATCGACACCACGGCGCCCGAGCATGCAGTCGCCGAACTGCCGCCGGTACTGATGGGTTTCAAGCGTGGCCGGATGACCTTTTCCCGCCAGCCGGTTACCCTCCACCGTCCCTGACTGCCGTGACCGCCATGTCTTCGATCCTCGACCGCGATACCTTCAACGCCTTCGTCCGCGAGACCCATGCCGAACTGGCAGGCGCGGCTACCGGCCCGCTCTGCGGGCTGACCTTCGGCGCGAAGGACATCTACGATGTCGAAGGGCACGGGTGCACGTTCGGCAGCCCGACCTGGCTTGCCACGCACGCGCCGGCGAAGCACACGGCCGTGGCTGTGCGGCAACTGGTCGCCGCTGGCGCGACGCTCGTCGGCAAGACCCAGACCGCCGAACTGACCTACAGCCTGAATGGCGAGAACATCCACTACGGCTCGGTGCTGAATCCGAATGCACCGGGACGCGATACCGGCGGTTCTTCCAGCGGTTCTGCCGCCGCGACGGCGGCAGGCCTGGTCGACTTCGCGCTGGGCAGCGACACCGGCGGCTCGGTACGCCTGCCGGCCAGCTTCTGCGGGTTGTACGGCATGCGTCCGTCGCACGGCCGCGTTTCGCTCGAGGGGGCCTGCCCGCTCGGGCCGTCGTTCGACACGGCGGGCTGGTTCGCGCGCGATGCGGCGGTGTTCGAGAAAGTCGGCCGCGTGCTGCTCGGCGACGACGCACCGGCGGCAGTGCCGGGCCGGCTCCTGCTGGCGGCCGACGCATTCGAGCGCGCAGGCGGTACGGTCGGCGATGCGCTGCAAGGGGCCGTAGCGAAGGTCGAGTCGGTGCTGGGCAAGGCCGAGTCGGTGAGCGTCGCCACCGAGGGCCTCGACGACTGGGGCATGAACGTGTTCCGCGTGATCCAGGCGCACGAGGCCTGGCAGTCGCTCGGCGCATGGATCACCGAGCACCAGCCGCAGCTCGGCCCGGGCGTGAAGGAACGCTTCGCCTGGGCATCGACGGTCGACCGCGGCATGCTGCTCGCCGCCGCCTCGAAGCGCGAGGAGATCGCACGCCGGATGGAACGCCTGCTCGCCGGCAACGCGGTACTGGTGCTGCCCACGTCTCCGGGCATCGCCCCCAGGATCGGCGCCCCATCGGCCGAGATCGACGACTTCCGCGCGCGCGCACTGGCGATCCTGTCCATCGCGGGGCTTGCCCGTCTGCCCCAGGTCTCGCTGCCGATGGCTACGCTCGACGGCTGTCCGCTCGGCGTGTCGCTGGTTGCGGCGCGCGGCAACGATACGATGCTGCTCGCCCTTGCACGGAAACTCGCACCGTAACCGTAAGCCGGGGTCTGAAATCCGGGTCAGAGACGATTTAGCCGCTTTAGTCGTCTCTGACCCGGATTTCCGTCAGGCTAAATCGTCTCTGACCCGGATTTCATCCGCAGGGTCTGGGGTCTGGACTGATGGGGCGCGCGCTCGCCGCTGCGGGCAGTGGTCGCCGGTTCGGCCCGGTGCGGGTCTCGGTCAGCGTATCCAGGAACGCCACCAGGTCTGCGATCTCGCGCTCGCCCAGGTTCAAGGTGCGCAGCACGCTGCCGGTCGGCCGCTCAGGCTGTTCCTCGCCCGGCTCGGCATGCGGATGCGGTGCGGCGAGGATCAGCTTCTCGTCATTGATCGTCGAGTAATGTCGCACCACGCTGGTCAGCGTGGCGATCGAGCCGTCGTGCATGTACGGCGCGGTCAGCGCGGCATTGCGCAGCCCGGGCACCTTGAACTGGCCATAGGCCTCGACGGTGAGCGCGACCCGCCGGGTGCTCTCCCCGGTCGAGCCCTTGCGATCGTCGCTGAAGCGGCCCAACAGCGAGAACCGGCTTGCCCGCACCGCCTTGATGCCGTCGTAGCGCCCCCAGTCGAAACGTCCGTCGGCGCGGCGCACCGGGATGCCGACCTGGTCGAACTCGCCGTTGCTGAACTGCGGTCCGAGGTGGCACAGGCTGCACTGGCCCCGGCCGATGAACAGCCGCAATCCGCGTTTCGCCGCTTCCGGATAGCGGGCCTGTACCGACCGGTCGCCGCGCGCCAGCGCATCGCGGAAATCGTCGAACGGCGTGCGGCCGGTGACCAGCGTCGCCTGGAACGCCGCCAGCGCCTTGCCGATGTCGGCGAGCACCTTGTCGTCCTCGGTCGCGGCGGGCGGCTGGCCGAACACCTGCCGGTAGCCGCATTCGAGGTCCGGCTGGCTGCGCACCAGCGCGGCCACATGGCGCTCGGAACTGCCCATCTCGCGGGTGTCGGCGAACGGGCGCAGGCTGGCCGCCCACAGGCTGTCGGTCGCTCCCGCCCAGCCGAACCAGCGATTGAAACGCGTGTTGGCCACGCTCGGCGTGTTGCGCTCGGCGTCGCCCAGGCCGGTGGCGGTCGGGCGCCGATCGGTCCACTGGAACTCGGGCACATGGCAGCTTGCGCAGGAGATCGTCCCGCTGCTCGACAGGCGGGTGTCGAAGAACAGCCGTTGCCCGAAGGCGGCGGCCCGCGCGGACGCGGCGACCCGGTTGCTGGCATCTGGCAGCCGACGCGGTGGCCACGGACCGTGCTGCAGGATCTGCGCAACCTCGTCTGGCGTGAAGGTCGTTCGCGCAGCGAGGGCGGCAGCGTCAGGGGCCGCGCCGAAGGCAGCGGCAGGGACGGCTGCAAGCACAGCCGCCGCGCCAGTTGCCATGCCCAACCGCGCCCATCCGGCGGGCATGCGGCTCAGTGCCATGCGCAGCCATCCGTTCACCGCACCATCACCGCCTGTGTCGCGCGCTCGGCCCTTTCGCCGTCGCTGCGAACGTCGAACATCAGTTCCCAGTTGCCCGGCATGTGGAACAGCAGGCCTTCCGCGCGATAGCGCCCCTCGCCGATCGCCTTGATGCCAGCCTTGTAGTTCATGCCGTGCCCATGTGAAGGCATGCGCGCATCGACCGCGATACCCGACGCAGCCGGTGCCCCGGTCTTCGCACATGCGACGATGTCGATCGCGAAATGCCGTCCGACCGAAATCTTCTGCGGATCGGCACGCCATGCGATCACATGGCGCGCGGTCTCGACGCGCCGTACACCGGCGAGGTCGCCGCCGCAGCCCGCGCTGCCGCTCGCCGCGGCCGCGCCCGGAGGCGGCGCCGGTGCGTCTGCCGCGAGGAGGGCACCCGCGCCCAGCGCCAGCCCTGCCGCGCAGGCGAGCCGCGCCCACGGTGCCAGCCGCTGCAGACAGGCCGCCTGCGCAACCGCCCTCATCTTCAGTTGCCGCCGATCGTCAGCACGTCATGCCGATCGGTGTTGGCTACCAGCCCGGGCGCATTCGTCCCCGACTGAACCTGACCGCTGACCACATGCAACCGGTTGCCGATGAAGTCTGCTGCGAGGCCGTGCCGAGGCATCGGCATCGGGGGCAGCCGCGTCCAGCTGTTCGACTTCGGGTCGAATGCATCGACTGCCGCATAGGTCGCCCAGAAATCGCGATGGCGGATCTCGCCTCCGACGACATAGATGCGCCCACCATGTACGCCCCAGGCTACCGCGCTGCGCGGATTGGGCATCGGCGCCCGCAGCCGTCCCCAGCTGTCGGTTGCCGGGTCGTACTCCTCGACGATGTCGGTGTTGGAGGCGGTGGTGATGAACACCGAACCGATGCGCCCGCCGATCACGAAGATGCGGCCATCGACCAGGCCGGCTGCAGCATGGTTGCGCGGCGTGGGCATGTCGGTGCGGGTCTACCACGCATTGGTGGCTGGGTCGAAGACTTCATGCGTACCCAGTGCGCGGTACGGACGTGCCGGATGCAGGGCGGTTTCCTTCGAGCCGGGATGCAGGCCAGCACCGCCGATCACGTGGACGCGGTTGTCCACGACTACTGCGTTGTGTGCGCCGCGTGCCATCGGAGCCGGCGCCATCGAACGCCAGCTGTCGGCTGTCGGGTCGTATTCCCATGTGGTACTGACCGGCGCCCAGGCGGCTGGCCCCTTGCCGGGCAGCTCGAAGCCACCGAACATGTAGATCTTGCCGTTGACCGTCGCCAGTGCCACATGGTGCAGGAATGCCGGCATGTCGCGCTTGCGCGTCCAGCGGTCGACGGCGGGGTCGTACTCGAACACCATGCCCATCGGCTTCCAGCCAGGTGCGAGCCCGCCGAATACATAGAGCTTGCCGCCCGCCGCGATGCCGTAGATTTCCTCGGCACCGACCGGGATCGGCGCGGCTGTCGACCACTTCTGCGCGGCGGCGGGCGGCGCGTGGAGAACGCCAAGGGTGACGGCGAAAGCAAAGGCTGCTGCGAACGATAGTCGCGACAGGTGTGCGACGGCGTTTGTCATTCGACGGACGATGTTCGATATGGGTACTCCTCCAGGGGGACGGTGCGGGTCTGGGCGCCCGCTACAACGTCATTCTGAACGTCGGGTGGCCAGCTGAACAGCCATCCGGTGCAGTGAACGGCTTGATGCTCCGCCTTCTTGCTGCCGATCGCGTCAGTCGGCCTTGATGCCGCTGTCGCGGACCACCCGGGCGAACATCGGTTCCTCGCGCCGGACCTGATCGTTGAACTGCGCCGGTGTGCCCGCGGCCGGGTCGAAGCCGAGCGACTCGAGCCGCGCCAGCGTCGCCGGGGACTTCAGCGCGGCATTCAACTGCTGGTTGATGCGCGCAACCAGTGCCGACGGGGTCGACGCCGGCGCGAACATGCCGAACCACAGGACGAGGTCGACGCCCTTGATGCCGGATTCCGCGGGCGTCGGCACGTCGGGCACGAGCCGCGATCGTCCGGCACCCATGTTTGCAATGGCGACCAGCTTCCCGCCCTGCAGGTGGGGCAGTGCATTGGAAACGCCGGCGACCGTGAGTGGAATACGCCCTGAGATGGTCTCGATCATGGCCTGCTGGGGACTCTTGAAAGGCACATGGACGAGCTCGATGCCTGCTGCGCGAGCCAGCAGCTCCACGGTCAGGTGCGCAGCCGAACCCACGGCCGGCGAGCCGTACGCGAGGCCGCCGCTGGTACGCCTGGTCAGTGCGATCAGCTCGGCGAGGGTCTTCACCTTCAGCTCCGGACTGGCCACCAGCAGGTTCGGTGCCGAGGCGATCGAGCCGATGGCCGTGAAATCGCGCCGCACGTCGTAGCTGACCCTGTACAGGCTGGGCGCGATGATCAGCGTGTTCGATGAAACCATCAGCGTGTAGCCATCGCCGGGCGCGCGGGCGACGATCTCGCTGCCGATGACGCCGCCTGCACCCGGCCGGTTATCGACGATGAACGAGGTGGAGAAGGCAGCACCCATCGGTTCGGCCAGCATGCGGGCGAGGATGTCGGCCGCCCCACCGGCCCCTGCGGGAACGACGACCCGCACGGGTTTCACCGGCCAGGCCTGCGCCTGGGCAGGCAGCACCGGTGCGAGCATCGGCAATGCCGCGATGGACAGGGAAAGGAAACGCGCGGCGGTGGGTTTCAATCGGTGCTCCGATGGGTATCGCTGACGATCAGGTCTTCGCCGGCCACGGGCGGGCCGGGCGGGAAGATGCGTATCTCGGCGCCGACCAGTACTTCCATCCGGTCGTGGGCGAGTTCGACCTCGCCGTCGTAGCCGTGGCGTACCTTCGCCAGGATGTCGTACTGCGTGACGCGCCAGACGCTGATGTGGTTGAGCAGCGTCAGCCGCGGTCGGGTGCGCCGGCAGATCTCGTTCATCTGCTGGGGGTCGGTGTGGATGGAAATGATGCGGCGGGTGATCTCGTTGGCAGCGAGCTGCGCCGATGACGCCCCCGCGATCTCGTGCACCAGCAGGTCGCAGCCTTTCGCCTGCTCGAGCACGCCATCGCAGAGCGTGGTGTCGCCCGAGAGCACGATCGAGCGGCCGTTGCAGTCGATCCTGAACCCGAACGCCGGGCGTACGTCAGGGCCGTGGTCTACGGCAAAGGCAGTCACCTTCACGCCGTCTTCGTCGAACACGATGCCGCCGGTGAACTCGTGCACGTCGATCGCGCGCCCAGCGGGCTCGGCCGTCTCGTACTTCGACCGCACGCTGATGTCGAAGTGATGCAACTCGCGCAGGCCGTCCACCGCGCGGGCCGTGCCTTGCGGCCCGAACACCCGCAACGGCCGGCGGCGGTGCAGGACGAACCAGCCGGTCATCCACAGATCGGGCAACCCGCAGACATGGTCGGAGTGCAGGTGAGTGTAGAAGATGTCGGTCACCTCCGGAACGGGGATGCCGCACTCGTACATGCGCTGCAGCGTGGCGCGACCGGTATCGAACAGCAGCCAGCGGCCGTTCGCCTTCACCAGCGTCGAGATGCCATGGCGTGCCACGGACAGCGAAGGGCTGCCGGTACCCAGCATCCATACCTGCATGTACTGCTCGAGCGGAGCCGCGAGGTGGACGCCACGGTAGATCGGTGTGCTCATTGCTTCCCTGAAAAGACGTACTGACAGGTCCGGATAGAAGGCAGATTCCATGCCAGACTCGATACGGCGCGAGCGCGTATCCTCCCCGAGCCGACTTGTACCGACTTCGAAAATGATCGTCTACCTCCACGGCTTCAACAGCTCCCCCCAGTCCCTGAAGGCGCGCCTGGTCGAGGCGCGCATGGCCGACCTCGACCTGCTCGACCAGCTGGCCTGCCCCGCGCTGCCGCACTCGCCGAAGGAGGCGATCGCAGCGGTCGACATCCTGCTGCCGGCCGATGCGTCGGGGGTGACCTTCATCGGCAGTTCGCTCGGCGGCTTCTATGCGACCCACCTGGCGGAGAAGCACGGCGCGAAGGCGGTGCTGGTGAACCCGGCGGTGCAGCCGCATGTGCTTCTGGCGCCGCTCGTCGGCGAGCAGGCCAACCTGCATTCCGGCGAACGCTGGATGCTGACGCCTGCCCACATCGAGGAACTCGCGGCGCTCGAGGTCGATCCGGTCACGCGTCCCGAGCGCTACCTGCTGCTGGTCGAGACCGGCGACGAGGTACTCGACTGGCGCCAGGCCGTCGCCAGGTATGCCGGCGCACGGCAGGTGGTCGTCGAGGGCGGCGACCATGGTTTCTCCAGTTTCACCGACCATATCGACGACGTGCTGCGCTTTGCCGGCATGCTGGCGCCGCCGGACCCGCTGGCGCGTGCCCGGCGACCGCGGTCCCGCGCTGGCTGAACGCCGTCGGCGGTGGCCGCGTCGTCCGGGACGTGCAGGCGGAGCGCTCCGGTATACTGCGCGCCCGGCGCATGGATGCACTGCGTGTCCGTCCGGGCAGCGCTGTCTGCCCGCTGCCGTAAGTTTGCAATGCGGCCTTCATGCGCGCTTCACCGACTGCTGCCCTGATGAACGTTTTTTACGAGGAAGAAGGCGAGCTGCGGGCGGGCAGCGTGCTCGCCGACAACACCACCTCGCTGCAGGTCGAAGCGCCGCATGGCAAGCGCTCGAAGGTCAAGGCGTCCAACGTGCTGTTCCGCTTCGAGGCGCCGGCATCGAAGGCGCTGGTCGATGACGCGAAGACGCTTGCCGATACGCTCGACCCGGATTTCCTCTGGGAGGCGATCACCGCCGACGAGTTCGGCTTCGATGACGCGGCGCGCGAGTACTTCGGCGCGGCAGCCGGCAAGTCCGCGTCGCCGGTGGAGCGCGCGGCGATGCTGTTGCGGCTGCATGCGAGTCCGATGTACTTCTACAAGCGCGGCAAGGGCGTGTACAAGCGCGCGCCCGCCGAATCGCTGAAGGCCGCGCTGGCCGGCGTCGAACGACGCAAGCGCGAGGCTGAACAGCAGGCGCAGTGGACCGCGGCGCTGGTGGCCGGAGAGCTGCCCGAAGCCATGCGGCCGATGGTACCAACGCTGCTCTATGCGCCCGAGAAGCAGACGATCGCCTGGAAGGCGGTCGAGGCCGCATGCGTGGCGTCCGGGTCCAGCGTGCCCCACCTGATGCAGCATTGCGGGGCGATCGCCTCGGCGCACGATTTCCATTACGGGCGTTTCCTGTTCGAGCACTTCCGGGCTGGCACCGGATTCGCCGTGGACGGCGCGGGCGCGGACGCACTCGATGCGCTGCTGGCGCCGCTGCCGGTGCTCGAGACCGCGGCGGTGGCAGCCTTCTCGATCGACGACACCACCACCACCGAGATCGACGATGCGTTCTCGGTGCAGCCGCTCGGCAGTGGCTGGCGCATCGGCATCCATATCGCGGCGCCTTCGCTGGGCATCGCGGCCGGTTCGGCGCTGGACGAGGTGGCCTTGTCCCGGCTGTCGACAGCCTACTTCCCCGGCCGCAAGATCACGATGCTGCCCGACGCGGTGGTCGAGCGGTTCACGCTTGCCGAGGGACGCACCGTGCCCGCGGTGTCGCTGTATGTCGACGTGGATGCCGATTTCACCGTGCGCTCGACCCGCTCCGCGGTCGAAACGGTGCTCATAGCGGACAACCTTCGGCTCGAACACCTCGAGCCCTGCTTCACTGCCGAGGCGCTGGCGGCTGCCGCCGCGCTGCCCGATCCGCGCCTCGACCATGCGCGCGGGCGCGAGCTGTGGACGCTCTGGGGCTTCGCGCAGAAGCTGCAGGCCATGCGCGGCAAGCAGGCCGAGACCGGCAGTGGCCGGGTCGAGTACACCTTCATCGTCGAGGGCGAGCGGATCACGCTTCGGCCGCGCGCGCGCGGTGCCCCGCTCGACACGCTGGTCGCGGAAATGATGATCTTCGCCAACAGCCAGTGGGGCGCCGAGCTGGCGCGGGCACAGGTGCCGGCGATCTATCGCGCGCAGTCCGGCGGCAAGGTGTTCATGACCACCGTCGCGTCGCCGCACCAGGGGCTCGGCGTTGCGCATTACACCTGGGCCAGTTCGCCGCTGCGCCGGATGGTCGACCTGATCAACCAGCGGCAGATCGCGAGCTGGATACGCAGCGAGCCGGCACCGTATCCACCCGGCAGCGAGGCGCTGCTGGCTGCGATGCGGTCGTTCGAGCTGGCCTATGAAGCCTACGCCGAGGCGCAGCGCACGCTGGAGCGCTACTGGTCGCTGGTCTGGATCCGGCAGCAGGCACTGGCCTCGATCGACGGCGAGGTGATCCGCGACAACCTGGTCCGCCTGTCCGGCGTGCCGGTGGTTGCCAGGGTACCGTCGGTTCCGGAGCTGCCCGCGGGTACGCGGGTGCGGCTGGCGGTCGATCGAATCGACCTGTACGACCTGCTGCTCGACCTGACGTTCGGGGAAGCGCTGGCGTGAGCGTACGCCGCCGCTGTCCTGCGGCCGGTCCGGGGCTGGGGGTTCCGGGCCGACCCGGCATGACAGCCCCGGGCGTCTCGCCTAGAATCCGCGCCATGGTGACCTGCCTGCTTTCGCAGCCGATGCCGTGGCTTCGCTGATCCGGTTGCCCAATCGCTACCCGGTGCCCGGGGCGCTGTTCCTCGCGCCGCCGTTCTCGTACGTGGCGCCGGCCAACCGTACGCTGCTGCTCGCGGTGATCGCGTCCGTGCTGCTGCATGCCGCACTGCTCGCGACGCACTTCACGATGCCCGGCAGCAGAGAGCGGGCCGCGGCGCCGGCGGCACTCGAGGTGGTACTGGTCAATGCACGCACCCTGAAGGCGCCAGCCAAGGCCGACGTGCGCGCGCAGTCGAACCTCGACGGTGGCGGCAATACCGACGCGCCGCACCGGTTGAAGACGCCCTTGCCGCAATCCGCGACCGGTGTCGACATACCCGACCCGGCTGCTGCCACGCGCGCGCGCATCGAACAGCTCGAGGCTGAAACGCAGCGGGTGATGGCCCGCATCAAGGCGGCGGTGCCGATCGACAGCCGGGAACCGAACCCGGGTTCGCAGCCCCTGCAGCAATCGCAGCCGGTGCCGGCCCAGAGTTCGGCCGATCTCGCGGCGCGCAGCCTCGAAATGGCACGGTTGCGCGCGGAGCTGTCGAAGGAGTTCAGCGCGTACCAGGAGCGCCCGCGCAAGGCGTTCGTCGGCGCCCGCGCATCCGAATACCGGTTCGCGCGCTATGTCGAAGACTGGCGCTCGAAGATCGAGCGGGTCGGCAACCTGAACTACCCGGACGAGGCCCGCCGGCAGAAGCTGTACGGCACGCTGCAGCTGACCGTCTCGGTGCGCCGCGATGGCACGGTGGACAGCATCGAGATCAACCGATCCTCCGGCTTCAAGCTGCTCGACCAGGCGGCGATCCGCATCGTCGAACTGGCCGCGCCGTTCGCCGCGTTCCCGCCCGACCTCTCGAAGGACACGGACATCCTGGCGATCACGCGGACCTGGAGCTTCACCTCCGGCGAACAGTTCCAGGGCCAGTGAGGCGCACGCGATGACCGACCGTTACGCCGTCTTCGGAAACCCGGTTGCACACAGCCGTTCGCCGGCGATCCACGCCGCCTTCGCGCGCGAGACCGGACAGGACATTTCCTACGTACGCATCCTCGCGCCGCTGGACGGGTTCCGCGCCGCAGTGGACGCGTTTCGCGGCGAAGGTGGTCGCGGGGCCAACGTCACGCTGCCGTTCAAGCGCGAAGCCTGGCAACTGGCCGATGCGTGCAGTGCGCGCGCCGGGTCGGCCGAGGCGGTCAACACGCTGCGTTTCGAGGCCGATGGCAGCGTGTTCGGCGACAACACCGATGGGGTGGGGCTGGTGCGCGACATCGAGGTAAACCTGGGCCAGCCGCTCGCGGGTGCCCGCGTGCTGATGCTCGGGGCTGGCGGCGCCGCCGCCGGGGTCGTGCTGCCACTGCTCGATGCCGGCATAGGGCTGCTGCATGTGGCCAACCGCACGGCTGCGCGAGCCGAGGCGCTGGCTGCACGGCATCGCACATCGGTGGTCTCCGGTGGAGCGCTCGAGGCGATCGGAGGCGAGTTCGACCTGATCGTCAATGCCACGTCGGCCAGCCTCGGCACCGAGGCGCCGTCGACCGGGCGCGCGCGGCTGGTACCGGGCGGGCTGTGCTACGACATGATGTACTCGGCCGAGCCCAGCCCGTTCCTCGCCGAGGCTGCACGCCGCGGTGCGCGCATCGCCGACGGCATCGGCATGCTGGTCGAGCAGGCCGCCGAATCCTTCTTCCTGTGGCGGGGCGTGCGCCCCGGAACCCGGGCGCTGCTCGCCAGCCTGGGCCAGCCCTGGCGGGGCAGCCGGCCCGCCGGCTGACCCGTCCGCGCCCGCCATGCGCACGCTCTTGCGCTGGATCTCCCGGCTGCTGCTGCTCGCAATGGGGGCGTTGCTTGCGTGGCAGCTCTGGCTGCTCGGGCATGTCGTCTACTGGAAGTACCACAATCCGGTCGAGACGTCGTTCATGGACCTGCGGCTCGACCAGTTGCGGGCGAAGGACGCGAAGGCCCGGCTGCGCCACCAGTGGGTGCCGTACGAACGTATCTCGATCCACCTCAAGCGCGCGATCATCGTCGCCGAGGACGACAAGTTCGTCGACCATGAAGGCTTCGACTGGGACGCTATCCAGAAGGCACTGGAACAGAACCGCAAGCAGGGGCGGGTGGTGCGTGGCGGTTCGACCATCAGCCAGCAACTGGCGAAGAACCTGTTCCTGTCCGATGCGCGTACACCGACGCGCAAGGTACAGGAAGCCGCGATCACGCTGATGCTCGAGCAGACGATGGACAAGCGCCGCATCCTCGAGATCTACCTGAACGTGATCGAGTGGGGTAACGGCGTGTTCGGGGCCGAGGCCGCCGCCCGCCACTATTTCGGCGTCTCGGCCGCCCAGTTGACGCCTGCGCAGGCCGCGATGCTCGCCGCGATGGTGCCCAATCCGCGCTTCTACGACCGCAACCGCGGCTCGCGCTGGCTGGCCCGTTATACCGAGATCATCCTGTCCCGCATGCCGCGCGCCGTCGTCCCCTGAAAACCCGGGTCAGACACGCTTTCCCTCCGTTTCTGCCATGCCGGGCATTAAACCCGGGTCAGACACGGGTTTCTTGCTTCCGCCACCATGGGTGGGGCGTCCCGGGATGCCCGGCATCGCGACCGTACCGAGTCGGTCGGCGACCCCGCGTCGGAACGCTTCGGTTCCGAGAGGCAGGCCACCTCGCGCGGCCTCGCGGATGGATTCGAGATCGTTGGCGGACAGGGCCTGCGCGAACATTCGTCGGTAGGCCGACCCGCGCGCGTCCGGATCGTGTCCGAGTTGCTGGTAGACCAGATGCGGGGCGATCCTGTCGTCGGGTACACCGAGCGCATTGCAGTGAAAGCTCGACCAGCGCCATTGGGCGGGCGAACCCACCATCGATGCCCGCACCGGATTGGATTCGATGTACTGCATGCAGCGCAGCAGGTGGGTATCGCTATCCACCAGGCTCGAATGGTATCTGCCCTCCCACAATGTTCCGGTCCTGCCGTGGCGCTTGTTCACGTACCTCACGTAGCGGATGCCCAGCGACTGCATCATGTCCGGAATGGAGTCCTTCGTTCCGCCCGTCGCGAGCAGGTGGACGTGGTTCGTCATCAGAACGTACGCATGCACGTGGCACCCGAAACGCAGTGCGCTATCGGCGAGGCAGCGAAGATAGTAGCGATAGTCATCCTCGGCGAGGAAGCACGGTAGCCGGTTGTTCCCGCGCTGCACGACATGCTGTGGTATCGACGGGAGGTGCAGTCTTGGGCGTCTGGGCATATTCGCAGGCTGCGCCGGAACGGTACGACCTGCCATCGCAAGGAACGCAACTTGCAGCGTCAATCCCCGGCACGGACACCCGTGTCAGACACGCTTTTCGGCACCTCTTCCGCAGCGGTGGGAAAAAGCGTGTCTGACACGGGTTTCGCCGCGGTTTCTGCAATAAATCGTGTCTGACCCGGAAAAAGGGCGCATACAATCGCGCCACCTTTGAACCTGGTCGCGAGCCGATGCCATGGCCGATGTCGACGAACCGCGCAGCGTGCAGGAATCCTTGCAGGAGATCATCGATCTCCTGCGCCGTCAGCGCGTGGTCGAGTCCCTGGCGCATCGCGAGGGCGGGGCGCGCAGTAGCGGCCTGACCGATCGACAGTCGCTGGTCGATTCGCTCGTGCACAAGCAGAACGAGGCGGAGCTGCAGTCGCGCCTCGACGCGCTGCACCCGGCCGACGTGGCACTGATCCTGGAAGCGCTGCCGCTCGATGATCGTCTGCGCGTCTGGCAGCTGGTCAAGGCCGATCGCGACGGCGAGATCCTGCTCGAGGTGTCCGACGCGGTCCGGGAAACGCTGATCGCGGACATGGACCGCGGCGAGCTGGTCGCTGCGACCGAGCAACTCGATACCGACGAGATCGCCGACCTCGCGCCCGACCTGCCGGACGAGGTCATCGCTGACCTGTTCAAGTCGCTGTCGGCGGAAGAGCGCGAGCAGCTGCGCGAGGCGCTGTCCTATCCGGAAGACAGTGTCGGCGGCCTGATGGATTTCGAAATGGTCACCATCCGCGAGGACGTGACGATCGAGGTCGTGCTGCGCTACCTGCGCCGCCTCGACGAGCTGCCGAGCAACACCGACAAGCTGTTCGTGGTCGACCGCAAGGGCCTGCTGCGCGGCGTGCTGCCGCTGAAGAAGCTGCTGGTGAACGAGCCGGAGATCGAAGTCTCGACGCTGGTCGACCGAAACGTGGTGAGCTTCCATCCGGACGACGATGCGCGAGACGTGGCGACCGCATTCGAACGCTACGACCTGATCTCCGCGCCGGTGGTCGACGATCACGGCGAGGTGCTCGGCCGGCTGACCGTCGACGTGGTGGTCGATTACATCCGCGAGGCGTCCGAGGCCGAGAAGCTCAAGGCAAGCGGCCTGCGCGAGGAGGAAGACATCTTCGCCCCGGTGTGGGACAGCCTGAAGAACCGCTGGACGTGGCTCGCGGTGAACCTGGTGACCGCGTTCATCGCCTCGCGCGTGATCGGCGCGTTCGAAGGCTCGATCGAGAAACTTGTCGCGCTCGCGGCGCTGATGCCGATCGTCGCCGGCATCGGCGGCAACGCCGGCAACCAGACGATCACGATGATCGTGCGCGCCCTTGCGCTCGGGCAGATCGGCCGCGACGGGGCGCGCAAGCTGTTCGTGAAGGAGATGGTGATCGCGCTGATCAACGGGCTGGTATGGGGCAGCATCGTCGGCCTGGTCGCGTGGCTGTTCTACCGCAATGTATCGCTGTCGGTGGTGATGATGGCGGCGATGACGCTCAACCTGCTGCTCGCCGCCCTGGCCGGCGTGCTGATCCCGCTCGGCCGGCGCTGGCTTCAGCGCGACCCGGCGGTGGGCTCGTCGGTGCTGATCACCGCACTGACCGACAGCGGTGGTTTCTTCATCTTCCTCGGGTTGGCGACGCTGTTCCTGATCTGACCCACCCTTGCCAGAGCCGAGCACGATGGACGGAGCCGCCAGCTTGCACAGCCTTCACGCAGTGGTCCTGCAGTGGGCCTGCCGGGGCAGGCCGCTCCACGCCGGGATTAAGGACATGAAGCCCGGCGACCGCAGCGGCGACGACTTCGACAAGACGCGGAGCCTCGCCCGTCCCTGACCGCGGCAGCCCCGGCGCTGCCGCGCGGGAACGCTGGTCAGCGGGTACCCATCCCGTAGAATGGTGCGTCCCTCTCGCAGCGAGTCCCCGGAGATCCCCATGCTGATCAAGCGCCCCGACGATATCCGTCCGTCAGAGATCACCCCCCGATCGGTGTACGAGGACCGTCGCCAGTTGCTGTTCGGCGCCGCCGGTGCACTGGCGCTGGCCGGTACCGGTGCACTGCCGGGCGAAGCCCATGCGCAGGCGCGCGAAAAGATCGCAGGGCTGCGTCCGGCCCCGGTCGCCTACACGCTGAAAGATCCGCTCAACACCTACGAGCAGATCACGTCATACACGAACTTCTACGAGTTCGGCACCGACAAGTCCGACCCGCTGCGCAACTCGAAGAACTTCCGCACCCGTCCCTGGACGGTCGCGGTCGAAGGCGAGGTGCACAAGCCGCGCACCTTCGGCATCGACGACCTGCTCAAGCTCGCGCCGATCGAGGAACGTGTCTACCGGCTGCGCTGCGTCGAGGCCTGGTCGATGATCGTGCCCTGGGCCGGTTACTCGTTGTCCGAACTCATCAGGCAGGTCGAGCCGACCGCGAACGCGAAGTACGTCGAGTTCCATACGCTGCACGACCCGAAGCAGATGCCCGGCCAGAAAGACCCGGTACTGCAGTGGCCCTATGTCGAGGGCCTGCGCATCGACGAGGCGATGCATCCACTGACGCTGCTCGGGCTCGGGCTGTACGGCGAACTGCTGCCCAACCCGAACGGCGCGCCGGTGCGGCTGGTGGTGCCGTGGAAGTATGGCTTCAAGAGTGGCAAATCGATCGTGCGCATCCGCTTCGTCGAGAAGATGCCGACCACCGCCTGGATGCGCTCGGCACCGAGCGAGTACGGCTTCTACTCGAACGTGAACCCGAAGGTCGACCATCCACGCTGGAGCCAGGCGCGCGAGCGGCGCATCGGCGAATTCCTCAAGCGCGAGACCCTCATGTTCAACGGCTATGCCGAGCAGGTTGCATCGCTCTACACCGGGATGGACCTGCGCAAGCAGTTCTGAGCCGGCTGCGGCGGGCGCGGCGGCTGCCGCAGCGGTCGCCGGCCCGGGTCGCAGTCGCGGGTCGCGATTATCGCGCTGCATCGGTCGTTTCCCGTCCGCGACGGCCGCCCTCGCTGCGCCTAACCTGAGCGCTGCGTATGCGGGGATTGGCCTCGCTCGCCACCGGGGATTGCCCCTGGTGCCTTGCGCATTGCGCGCGAAAGCCGCGGTGCTTCGTCGATGCCGGTTGTCATCCGGTGCCGATGCGGTCTCGCGGTGTTCACCCCTCGGGGACGTCCACGTCCCCGGCGGGGATCCGTGCGTTCCCGATTCCGTTCGGAGGACGCATGGATCAGTGGTTCATGGAGTCGTATCTGCGGTGGCTGGGGCAGGCAAGTGACGCGGAGCTGATCGACCGGAAGGATGCGGTCGCGATCGCGTTGCTGCAGGCCGGTATCGACAGCGAGTTGAGCCGGTTGCTGTTCGACCTGATCAACGAGGAAGTCGATGCCCGCGAGCAGGTGGCGCGCATGCGCCGCGTGCGGCGCCGGCGGGAGGCGGTCAGGCTCGCGCCTGCCGTTGCGGCGGACGATGTCGACGAGGTGGGCTGATGGGCCGCCTCGACGACTGGCGCCGGCGCCGGCGGGACGATCCCTGCCCGTACGACCGCGGGTGGCTGCGGCAGCTGTGGGTCTGGTGGGGGCTGTGGAAGGTGGACAGCCCGCAGCGCCAGCGCTGCATCGAGGCGTTGCGCGCGCTGGCTGGCATCGCCTGCTGGTGCATGGTCAGGCTGGTGGCCTGGCTGGTCGACCGCGAATGCCCGGGCAGCCGTCCGCCGGGTTCGGGCGATCCGCGCGAGCGGTGAGCCCGGCAGGTAACGCTCGATGAAGCAGTGACGGTCGTCGCAGCGCTTGCATCGGCTGCAGGGCCGTGCAGTACGGTCGGGGGGCGTGAGCCCCCCGGCTTTCTCTACATTGCCGCAACCGCGGTGGCTGGGGACAATAGCGACCATCGTGAATGGACTGACGTGAACGAACACACTGCAGGCGGTGTCCTGCGCGATCCGCTGCTGGGCTGGGCCGGCCTCGACGCCTCGGGCCGGATCGTGTCGCTCGGCGGCAGCGCAGGGAGGCTGCATGCAGGCGTACGCATCGGTTTGCGCCTGTCCGATGCGTTGCGCGACCCCTCGGCACTCGAACAGTTCATTGCCCAGGCCTGTACAGCCGGCATCGACCCCGGGCGCCGGCTTCGATGCCGGCTGCGCTGGGCCGCGCCTGCGGACGGTACGGCGCAGCCGGCCGGCGACGCACCAGCGGTCGAACTGCTGCTGCGCGTCGTGTATCCGCCGGCTGGCCCGGTGCGCCTTGCCGCAGAGTTCCATCGCCAGTCCGTGCCCGATCGGCCAGGCGCAAGCGCCGCTCCGCTGCTGCTCGTGCCATCGCCCATTGCCCCCGGCAGCGCCGAAGCGGTGGACCTCTGGCACCTGGGCAGCGCACTGTATGCCGCTACCGTGGCGCCCTCCGCCATGCGGCCGGCAGGGCTGATCCGGTTCGCCCTCCACCCGGTGCCCCTGCCCCGTATCGCGGCGGTGGATGATGTCGATCCCTGGCTGGCAGTCGCGCTCGTCCGGCTCGCGTCCAGCACCGCCCGGCTCGGCATCGAGGCTGTCGCTGCGCGTACCGGTACGCGCGAACTCACCGTCTGGGTCCGTGAAGGCGCCCGCTGTGAGGCCTTGTGTGAGCACTGGCTTACCGCCATGACTTCAAGTGCGCTGGTCGGAAGCCGCTGCCGGCTGGTCGTCGGGCCCACGGCAGGGTGGTGCGTGATACCCGCCGACGGTACCGTGCTCGGTCACCTGCTCGATGCGCTCGACGTCGTATACGACCCGGCGGACCCGCGGCCGCGGCGTGCACCGATCCCGGTCAGCAGTGTCGCGCGCGAGCGCGACATCGATGAGCGGCGTGATGCCCTGACCGGCACGCTGGTCGAACTGGTGGCCTCCGGGCGTGCCCGGCTGGTGGGTGAGCCGATCGTCGATGCACCGACCGGCGTGGCCGTCGGCCTGCACCTGCGTGCCGAGTTCCGCTCGCTGTTCGCGGTCGCCGACCTGCTCGACTACCTTCCGGATATCGTGGACGACGATGCCGCAGCCGATGCACTCAACGCATGGCTGGCTGCGGCAATCCGCAGCGCGGGGCCGTCCACCCGGCCGGATGCACCGCGCATGCTGCAGCTGCGGATCGCACCGGCCCAGTTGCGCCGGCTCGATTCGCTCTCCGGGGTGGTTGCTGCGCTATGCGAAGCCGGCGGTGGTACTGCGCCCTGCCTGCTGCTGCCCGAGGCCGCAGTGCACCGGGATGCCTACCTGGTGATCGATGCTGCGACGGCTGTGGCCGCGCTCGGCGCCACGCTCGGCATCGACGACTATCGCGGTCTGCTGCCTCCGCCAGAGCTGGCGCGGGCCGGTATCGGCGCGCTGCGCGTGCATCGTTCCCTCGTGCGCGAACTCGGCGAGCGACCGTTCGCTGCAGATCGCCTTGCCGACCTGCTGGCGCGCGCGCGCGCCAGTGGCCTCTCGGTGCTGGTGCCAGGCCTGGCGGACCGCGTGACGGTATCCGCGGCTGCAGCCGCCGGTGCGTTGCACCTGTCGGGGCCGGTGTTCGGCCGGCCGCAGCGCCTGTCCCCGGTGTCGCCGTCATCGTTCGGCTCTCCATCCCCTACCCGTCCGCCCGCACAGGAGTCGCCCGATGGCCAAGGACCTGTTCGAACTGATCGCCGACCTGGCGCACGATGAGCTGCCGTTCAGCGAAATCCACCTCGTCGAGGGCGCGCCGGTCGCACTGAAGCTGCCTGGCGGCCTGCGCGACCTCGGCGACGAAGGTCCGGTGCCTCGGGTGGCGATAGAGCAGTTCCTCGATCGCGTGCTGCCCGGCTGGCAGCCTGCGCTCGCCGGTTGCCAGTCGATCGACAGTGCGGTCGAGCTGCCCTCCGAGACGCGCCTGCGGGTGAACGTGCACTGGGCGAATGCCGGTCAGAGCCTGCGGCTGGTGATGCGCCGCATCCCGCGCGATCCGCTGTCCCTGAAGGACACCGGGCTGCCGCCATTCCTGCCCAGGCTGCTGCTGGAAAGCGGCAAGGGCCTGGTGATCGTCACTGGCGCGACTGGCGCCGGCAAGACCACCACGCTGTTCGCCGCGCTGCGCCACATCATGGAGCAGCGCGAGGCGCCGCCGCACATCATCACGATCGAGGAGCCCATCGAGTACGTGCTGCGCAGGCCGCGCGGCGTGGTTACCCAGCGCGAGGTCGGGGTCGACACGGCCAGCTTCTCGCACGGGCTGCGCGAGGCGCTGCGCCAGGGCCCTGACGTGATCATGGTGGGCGAGGTGCGCGACCGCGATACCGCCGACACGATGCTGCGTGCCGCCGAGTCCGGCCATCTGGTGCTGGCGACCGTGCACTCGAGTTCCGCCGACGGGGTGATCAGCAAGATCGTCTCGCTGTTCCACCCCGATGAGCAGGCGCAGACCCGGCATGTGCTCAAGAACGTGCTGATCGGCGTGGTCTGCCAGGTGCTGCTGCCCAGGCTGCAGCGCGACGGCTTCGCGCTGGCCGCGGAGATCCTGATCAACAGCCCGCAGGTCGCACGCGCGATCGAGGACCCGGCGCGCCTGTCCACGCTGCGCGACTTCATGCGCCGGTCCGAAGACCGGCAGTCGAGGCTGCTCAATGACGTGCTGGTCGATCTCGTACGCGCGAAGCGGGTGTCGCGCTCCGACGCCCTGCTGGCGAGCTACGACCGCCAGGACCTGCTGCCCGCACTCGACCGTACGGCGGGCGATACGACCGACGCCGAGCGCTGAACGCCCGCGGCTAGCGTGTCCGGCGCGCCATGCCCAACCCGGCTGCCCCGAGCAGCAGGGCCAGCCCGACCGCGAGCCCGTCGCCGACGCGCACGAAGGGTGTCAGGCCTTCGTAGCCTTGCACCTGCGTGCGCAGCACCGCTTCGCTGAACGGGTCTGTCACCGCCACCACGCGTCCGCGCGGGTCGATCACCGCGGTCATCCCGGTGTTGGTGGCGCGCAGCATCGGGCGGCCGGTCTCCAGCGCACGCATGCGTGCGATCTGCAGGTGCTGTGGCTGGGCGAGCGAGCGGCCGAACCAGGCGGTGTTGGATACGTTCACCAGGATCGTCGCCTCGGGCAGCTGGCGGATCACCTCACGCCCGAACGCGTCCTCGTAGCAGATGTTGACCGCGACCTTCTGGCCGGACAGTTCCATCGGGCGCTGGTCGCGGGCGCCGCTGCTGAAGTCCTGCATCGGGATCTGCAGCCAGTGGATCACCCAGCCGAACAGCGGTGGCACGAATTCGCCGAACGGCACCAGGTGCTGCTTCCGGTACACCTGCACCGGCGCGGTACCGACGCTGAACAGGCTGTTGTAGTAGGCGCGCCCGTCGGGCGAGCGTTCGACCATGCCGAGCAGGATATCGGCGCGCCGTACGCGTGCATGGTCTACCAGGCGCGCCAGGTATTCGTTCGGCAGCCGGTCCGCGAACAGCGGCAGCGCAGTCTCGGGGAGCACCACCAGCTGTGCATCGCCGCTGGCCTGGATCAGGCGCCAGTAGGTGTCGAGGGTCTCGAGTATCTGCGACTCCTGCCACTTGAGGTCCTGCGGGATGTTTCCCTGCAGCAGCGCGACATCGATCGGCGTGCCGACAGGCGTCGTCCATTCGACCCGCGACAGCGCCGCCCCGGTACCCCAGGTGGCCGCGACCGCTAGCAGCACCGCGGCGCGCTGGCGGATGCCCGGTGCGTCCGGCTGCCCGGGCCGTCGGGGCATGCAGTACCAGAGGCCGGCAGCGGTGAATGCGACGGCCAGCGACACCGCGAGCACGCCGCCGACGGGCGCATACCCGGCCAGCGGGCTGGCGCCCGCCGCCTGCGAGTAGCCGACCGCCTGCCAGCCGAAGCCGGTGAACAGCCAGCCGCGCAGCCATTCGGTGAGCACCCACAGGGCCGGGAAGGCTGCCAGCCAGGCCACCCCGGCGCGGACGCGGTGCAACAGCCAGAAGCACAGGGCCGGGAACAACGCGAGGTAGGCGCAGAAGCCCAGCGTCGCGATCGCGGCCAGGGGCGCCGGCATCGTACCGTAGACGTTCAGGCTCACATGTACCCACGACACCCCGCCGAGGAAACAACCGAGCCCGAACGCGAAGCCGTATGCCGCCGCCGCCCGGCTGCCCGATGCGTTTGCCGCCAGCCAGAGCACGGCGGTGAGGGGGAGCGGCGCGAACCAGGGCAGGTGGAACGGCGCGAAGGCCAGCGTGAGCAGGGCGCCGGCGAAGAAGCACGCGACCATTGCCGCAGCGTGCCGTTGCCGCAGCGCCTTCACTGCCCCGCGACGACCGGTGTGCGGATCACCTGCACCAGGTGCAGCCTTCGGCGGTCCGCGCGCAGCACCAGGAACTCGCAGTCGCCCAGTTCGATGCGGTCATTGCGGCGGGGCACGCGCCCGAACGCGTTGACGACCAGCCCGCCGATCGTGTCGTAGTCTTCCGTGGCGAACGACGAGCCGATGTGCTCGTTGAGGTCTTCGATGGCGGTCGCCGCCTTGACCCGGTAGATGCGACGCCCTGCGTCGACCTCGATGATGTCGCCCTCGGCGTCCTCGAAGTCGTACTCGTCCTCGATGTCACCGACGATCTGCTCGATCACGTCCTCGATCGTCACCAGCCCGGCGACGCCGCCGTACTCGTCCACCACCACGGCCATGTGGTTTCGGCTGCGGCGGAAGTCGCGCAACAGCACGTTCAGGCGCTTGGCCTCCGGCACGAACACCGCCGGGCGCAGCATCCCGCGCAGGTTGTCCTCGCCCTCGGCATAGAAGCGCAGCAGGTCTTTCGCATGCAGGATGCCGATCACTTCGTCCTTGCCGCCGTCGATGACCGGGAAGCGCGAATGGCCGGCCGCGACGACCTGGCGGATGATCTGCGCCGGCTCGTGCCCGATGTCGATGAATTCGATCTGCGCGCGCGGCAGCATCACGCCGCCGGCGTCGAGTTCGGACACCTCGAGCACGCCTTCGATCATCGCCAGCGCTTCCTCGTCGAGCAACTCGCGCTCGGAGGCGCTGCGCAGCAGTTCGACCAACTGGTCGCGGTCTTCGGGCTCGCGCAGCAGCAGGGTGCCGAGCCTTGTCAGCCAACCGGGTTTACTGTCGTCGTTCATGCAGGGGAGGGAGGAATGCCAGACCGGATTGTCGCACGCCGCGGGTGCTCGGCAGCCCAGGGGTCGTCGAACCCCAGCGCGGCGACGAGTTTCGACTCCAGCCGTTCCATGCGCGCCGCAGCGCGGTCCTCGACGTGGTCATGGCCTCGAAGGTGGAGCACGCCGTGCACTACCAGGTGCGCAAGGTGGGCGTCGAAGCGCTTGCCCTGCGCCAGCGCCTCGCGGGCGACGACCGCCGGGCAGATCGCGATGTCGCCGTGGACGCCGGGCCCGTCTTCATCCTGACCGTAGGGGAACGACAGCACATTGGGCGCGTAGTCGCGGCCGCGGAAGCGCTCGTTCAGCGCGACGGCCTCGGTACGCGACACGAAACGCACGGTGACCTCGGCTTCCCGCACCGCACCGCGCCCGCCTGCCGGTCCGAGTGCATGACTCACCCAGGCTCGGATGTGCGCGGCGCCCGGCACCCGGCGGCTGCGGCTCGGGTTCTGGACGGTGATGCGATGGACGGGGGGCGGCACCGGATCAGTGCGTATCGTCGGCGGCCTGGCGCTTCTCGTAGGCGTCGACGATGCGCTGGACGATCGGATGGCGGACCACGTCGGCCGAACTGAAATAGGTGAAACCGATGCCCTCGACGTTCGCCAGCACCGAACGCGCGTCGATCAGGCCGCTCTTCTGGCCGCGCGCCAGGTCGATCTGGGTGACGTCGCCGGTGATCACCGCCCGCGTGCCGAAGCCGATCCGGGTGAGGAACATCTTCATCTGCTCGGGCGTGGTGTTCTGCGCCTCGTCGAGGATGATGAACGACTGGTTGAGCGTGCGCCCGCGCATGTAGGCGAGCGGTGCCACTTCGATCGCGCTGCGCTCGAACAGCCGGCCGACCTTGTCGAACCCCATCAGGTCGTAGAGCGCGTCGTACAGCGGGCGTAGATAGGGGTCGACCTTCTGCGCCATGTCGCCGGGCAGGAAGCCCAGCTTCTCGCCGGCCTCGACTGCCGGCCGCGTGAGCACGATGCGCTGCACGGTGTTGCGCTCCAGCGCATCCACCGCACAGGCCACCGCCAGGAAGGTCTTGCCGGTGCCGGCCGGGCCGATGCCGAAGCTGATATCGTGCGACAGCATCTGGTGCAGGTACTGCTGCTGGTTCGGCGTGCGCGCGGCCAGATCGGTGCGGCGCGTGTGCAGCACGACCGGCCCGACGCCTGGCGCTGCGACCGGCAGCGGCGGCTGGCGCAGTGCAAGCTGCAGTGCCTCGGCTTCAACCTCACCAACATTCACGTCAAGATCAACAAGGGCTTCATCCAGGCCAATGGTGCCTACATCAAGCTGAGCCCCGAGCAGATCGACAGAAAGTTCTGCGATACATTCGAGGAGCGCGTGGCCAAGAGCCCTCACGCCGTCTTCAAGAAGCTGGCTACATCTCCCATGTTCGACAACCCCGTCATCGGCAAGCTGTTCGACGGCGCAAAGGGAAAGAAGGACAAAAAGAAGCAGGAGGAGCTCTGAGTTTATATATCTCTCATTATCTTAGACAATATTTTAAAGGTTTACTTATCTCTTTTATGATTAATGGGGTTTTGGGGTTTTGGGG
>CAIQON010000105.1 GCA_903873475.1 uncultured bacterium | reverse complement strand
GCAGCTGGTGCGCGCGCCCAAGCAGTTCGACGTGATCGTCACCGGCAACATGTTCGGCGACATCCTCTCGGACGAGGCTTCGATGCTGACCGGCTCGATCGGCATGCTGCCCTCGGCCTCGCTGGACGCGAACAACAAGGGCCTGTACGAGCCGATCCACGGCTCGGCCCCGGACATCGCAGGCAAGGATGTCGCCAACCCGCTGGCGACCATCCTCTCGGCCGCGATGCTGCTGCGCTACAGCCTCGACCAGGACGCGTTCGCACGCCGTATCGAGGGCGCTGTCAGCGCGGTGCTCGCGAAGGGCCTGCGCACGTCGGACATCGCCGAGAAGGGCGAGCCGGTGATCGGCACGCGCGCGATGGGCGACGCGGTCGTCGCGGCGCTCGTCGTCCCCGGTTGAGGCCGCGCCGCGGCGCGCTCCGAAGGAGAATATCTTGGCTGAGATGATGAAGGTCGGGCTGATCGGCTGGCGCGGCATGGTCGGCTCGGTGCTGGTCGGGCGCATGCAGGAAGAGCGCGACTTCGACCACGTGCGCACGACGCTGTTCTCGACCACCCAGGCGGGACAGCCCGCCCTCGCGCTGCCCAACGCCACGCCCGTGGTGGCCGATGCCGGCGACATCGGCGCACTGTCGTCGATGGACGTGCTGATCTCATGCCAGGGCGGTGACTACACGACCGCGATGCACCCGGCGCTGCGTGCTGCCGGCTGGCAGGGCTACTGGATCGACGCGGCATCTACGCTGCGCATGCACGAGGGCGCAGTGATCATCCTCGATCCGGTCAACCGCGGCGTGATCGACGCTGCGCTCGACGCTGGCGGGCGTGACTTCATTGGCGGCAACTGCACGGTCAGCCTGATGCTGATGGCGATGGGGGGGCTGTTCCGGGAGGGCCTGGTGGAGTGGGTGACCGCCATGACGTATCAGGCGGCGTCCGGCGCCGGTGCCCAGAACATGCGCGAACTGCTGGCCCAGATGGGCGCGGCCCACGCGGAAGTACGCGGCCTGCTGGCCGATCCGAAGTCGAACATCCTCGAGATCGATCGCGCGGTATCGGCGCGGTTGCGCAGCGACAGCTTTCCGACCGAGCAGTTCGGCCATGCGCTGGCCGGCAGCCTGCTGCCCTGGATCGACAAGGACCTCGGCAACGGCCAGAGCCGCGAGGAATGGAAGGGCATGGCCGAGTGCAACAAGATCCTCGGCCGCGCCGCCGATCCGGTGCCCGTCGACGGCATCTGCGTGCGCATCGGCGCGATGCGCTGCCACTCCCAGGCGCTGACCATCAAGCTCGCCCGCGACCTGCCGCTGCCGGAGATCGAATCCCTTCTGGCTGCCGGCAATGACTGGGTCGAGGTGGTGCCGAACCGGCGCGAGGAATCCCTCGCGCGGCTGACCCCGGCAGCGGTCACGGGCGGGTTGAAGGTTCCGATCGGCCGCTTGCGCAAGCTGCCGATGGGCGGCTCCTACCTCACTGCATTCACGGTGGGCGACCAGTTGCTCTGGGGGGCTGCAGAGCCCCTGCGGCGCATGCTCAGGCTGCTGCTGGCGCACCCTGGTCGCTGAGCGCGCGAAGATGGTGCGCACAGGCCGGGCCCGGCGGCAGGATTCCGTGTCGCTGGCTCGGCTGGCCCGTCGGCCGGGAAAACTTCAAGCAAATCGAGTGCTTGGAGCGTGATATCAAAGGCGGAGTTAACTTGCATCGACAAGACGATGATGTTAGATTTTCGCTAATCCACATTCTGACGAGTCTTGAAGGGCGGTCCGTGCGAACCAGCTTCTCCCGCGGCACCCGCGCGTGGCTCGCAGCCTGCGCGCTAACGATTGCGATCTTTCTCCCGGCTACCGCGGCAGATGCGGCAGGGCTTGGGCGAATGAACGTCCTGTCTGCACTCGGGCAACCGCTCAACGCGGAGATCGAGCTCAACGCGACCAAGGACGAGCTGTCGACGATGCAGGTGCGGATCGCCTCCGCCGATGCCTACCGGCGTGCGAACCTCGAATACTCCGCCTTCGTGGCGTCGGTTCGGCTCGCGATCGAGCAGCGCCGCGACGGTTCGATGATCTTGCGTGCAACCACGCCGCGCGCGGTCAACGACCCGTTCATCGAACTGCTGGTCGAGGTGGTCTGGGCTTCGGGCCGGCTGATGCGCGAGTACACCTCGCTGATCGACCCGCCCGGGTTCACCGCCGCAGACAGCGTGGCGCCTCCGGTGGCGCCTGCAGTTGCTGCGCGCCCGGCCGTTGCCGATCCCCGCCCGGTTGTCGCGGCTCCGATCGCGCCCGATGCGCCTGCAGCGACAGCAGCCCCGGTCAAGCCTGCACCGGTCGCCCGTGCGGTTGTCGAGAAGCCGGCACCTCGTGCCGCTGCGCCGGCCACCGCCGCGGCTGGCGAGTACGGTCCGGTACGTCGGGGCGAAACCCTGACAAGGATTGCCGAGTCGGTTCGCCCCGCAGGCGTGTCGCTCGACCAGATGCTGGTTGCACTGTACCGCGAGAACAAGGCGGCTTTTGACGGCAGCAACATGAACCGCCTGCGGACCGGCGCAGTGCTGCGCGTGCCCGACGCGGCTGCGCTCGGCGCCACGCCCGCGGTCGAGGCCTCGCGTGAGGTACGCGCGCAGGCGGCCGACTTCAATGTCTATCGGCAACGGCTCGCGGGAGCGGTGCAGGACGCGCCTCCCGTTGCGGCCGACGGTGGGCAGGCAGCCTCCGGGCGCATCGCGCCGAAGGTGGAAGAAAAGGTTGCTGCGCCGGCGTCCGGTTCCGACGTGCTGCGGGTATCCAAGGGCGATCCCTCGAAGGGCGCTGGCCGTGACCCGAAGGCAGTTCAGGCCGCCAGGGAAGAAGACGCCACGGCACGCGAGAAGGCGTTGCGAGAGGCGAACGATCGGGTTGTCTCACTCGAGAAGATGCTGAAGGATGCGCAACAGCTGCTCGACGTCCAGAGCAAGCAGCTGGCGGAACTGCAGAAGCTGTCCAGGGCAGAGCCAGCGAAGGGTGCCGAACCCGCGAAGAAGGCCGAGCCCGCAAAGGCGGAAGCGCCGAAGCCCGTGCCTGCCGCACCCGAGCCGAAGCCCGAGCCCGCGAAGGCAGAGGCAAAGCCTGAGCCGGTCGCATCGCCCGCGCCTGCACCGGAACCCGTCAAGGAAGAACAACCGGCCGCGCCCGCCGCGCCGACGCCGCCAGTCGAAGCAGCCAAGCCGAAACCGGTCGCGCCACCACCGCCGCCACCACCGCCGCCGCCGCCGAGTCTTCTCGACCAGGCACTCGAGTTCGTCACGACCTACATGAAGGAACTGGGACTCGGCCTCCTGGCGCTGCTCGGGGTGGGGGCGCTGGTCGCGCGTCGGCGCAAGCCGCCGGTAACGGCGGCGGCCGCGCCGAAAGCGCCGACCGTCAAGGCCGCAGCCGTGCCGCCGGTCGTGTCTCCGGCAGCGTACACCGACTCATCGGCAGATCCGATGACGGCTACCCATAGCAACCTCGAGGAGGTCGATCCGCTCGCCGAGGCCGAGGTCTACCTGAACTATGGCCGTGAAAACCAGGCCGAGGAGATCCTGCGTGAGGCGATCGCCAAGTCGCCGTCGCGCCAGGAGCTCTACCTGAAGCTGCTCGGCATCTACGTGAAACGCGGTGACGCAACCGCGTTCGAATCGGTGGCCCGCAAGCTGTATACCGTTGCTGGCGGGACAGGTGCGTCGTGGCAGGCGGCGGCCGACATGGGCGCTTCGATCGACCCCGCGAACGCACTGTATGCGGGCAGTTCCCCCGTTGCGAAGGCAAGACCGTCTGCGCCCGCTCCAGTGGCCAGCAGCGTCGCACCCGCAGCCATCGCTGCAGCGGCAGCAGCGGCGACGCTGGCGCCCACTCCGGCGGCGGCTGCGTTGCGTCCTCTCGATATCGAGAAGACGCAGGTACTTTCGGTCGATGACTTGCGCCCGCAAGGCGGTCCGCCGACCATCGATTTCGACTTCGAACCCGCAGGTCCTGCAGCGACGGCGAGCCCCGCCATCAGTGACCTGACGCTGGAAATCGGCGGTCCTGCCGAGGCACAGTCGGATGCGACTGTCACCGACATGGACTTCACGCTCGATTTCGGCGCGCCCGGCACACTGTCGGTACCTGAACTGCCCGATCTGCCGCTCGAGCCGCCCTCTGAGGGCACGCAGACGGCTGAAGCAGACTTGAACTTCGATCCGGTCTTCCCGGTCGCCGGTGGCGAGCAGGGCCTGCCCACGCCGCTGTTCAATTCGGAGGCGACCAATGTGCTGCTCGACTCGGGTCCGGCCACTGGCAGCATCCGCGACTTCAAGCGCGAGGCAGAACGCGCCGAGAGTGGGCTTTCCAGCGCCGATTCCATGTCTGGAGAGCCGACCCAGTCGTCCCTGGGTCAGGACACGATGATCATGGCCAACCCGGGCGAACTGGTGACGTTCGACATGACGCACCCCGCCGGGCTGCCGCAGAACTGGCAGGAGGCAACCCTGCCTCGCGTCGACCTCGACCTGGGCGATACCCAGATGGATGGTCGAAACCCTGACAAGGACGAGCACTGGAACGACGTCAACACCAAGTGCGACCTCGCAAAGGCGTACGAGGAGATGGGCGACAAGGATGGTGCACGCGAGATCCTGCGCGAGGTACTTGCGGAGGGCGACGCGCAGCAGAAGGCCGACGCGGAGGCGATGCTCGCCCGCCTGGGCTGACCTGCGGGCCACGAGGCAGCGGGCGCCCCGGTCAGCGCAGTCAGGGGCACGCTGCGCGACCCACAGCGCCTTTGGCGCTATCCTTTCGCAATGCGCGTAGCCCTCCAGATCGAGTATCACGGTGGCCCGTTCTGCGGCTGGCAGAGCCAGCCGTCCGGATGTTCGGTGCAGGATGCAATCGAGCGAGCGCTTGCCGGCATCGCTGCGGCACCCGTATCCACCCGTTGCGCCGGCCGCACCGACGCGGGCGTGCATGCGCTGATGCAGGTGGTCCATTTCGATGCGCCGACCGTGCGGCCCGAGAGCGCATGGGTGCGTGGCGCCAACGCGCTCCTGCCCGACACGATCGCGGTGGTGGCGGCGGCGGTCGTACCCGACGATTTCCACGCGCGCTTCGACGCCGTGTCGCGTACCTACCGCTACGTGCTGCTGAACGATCCGGTACGCCCGGCGATGCTCGCGGGTACCGCGGGCTGGCACCATGAGCGGTTGTCGCTCGAGCCGATGCGCGAGGCGCTGCTCGCGCTCGAGGGCGAACATGATTTCAGCGCGTTCCGCGCGGCTGAATGCCAGGCCCGCTCGCCGGTGCGTCGGATGTATCGAGCTGCCGTCGGGCAGCAGGGCTCGCTCTTCACGTTTGAGTTCCGTGCCGATGGTTTCCTGCACCACATGATCCGCAACATCGTCGGCAGCGTCGTGCGCGTCGGCAGGGGGCGCGAAACGCCTGGCTGGCTCGGCCAGGTACTCGCGGGGCGCGACCGTAGCCGCGCGGCCCCCACTTTTTCGCCCGCCGGGCTGTATCTCGCCGAGGTCGCCTATCCGCCGGGACGGGTACCAGCGCTGCCCGGGCCACGCGCATCGGTCGCCAGCCCTTTCCCTGCCTTCACAAGACCTGCAACGCCCGTTTTTCCCGCCGCCCCGGCCGCAGGCGCGATCGAGGGCGCGGCGGCATGATCGGCCATCGCACCCGCATCAAGATCTGTGGCATCCGCACTGTCGAGGACGCACAGGCCGCCGCAGAGGCTGGCGCCGATGCGATCGGGCTGGTGTTCTACGGGCCCAGTCCGCGCCATGTCACGGTGCACCAGGCCGCGGTGATTGCCGGCAGCCTGCCGCCCTACGTGATGACGGTGGGGCTGTTTGTCGACGCACCGGCCGCAGAGGTACGCGACGTGTTGTCTGCGGTGCCGCTCGACCTCCTGCAGTTCCATGGGTCCGAGACACCTGCCTTCTGCGTGCAGTTCGACAAACCCTTCGTGCAGGCCGTGCGGGTGAGGCCGGGAGTCGATTTGCTACAATGCCGCACGGAATCGATGCAGGCCCGGCCCTTGTCGCGCGGGCTGCTGGTCGATGCGTTCGTCCCCGGCCTGCACGGTGGCACCGGCCAGTCGTTCGACTGGTCGCTGATTCCCGGCGCAATGCGCGGTGAGGTGATCCTGTCAGGGGGCCTTACCCCGGCGAACGTCCGTGACGCGGTGCAGCGGGTGCGTCCGTGGGCAGTCGACGTATCCAGCGGGGTCGAACGCAGCAGCGGCCCCAGGGGATCCAAGGATCCCGGCCTGATCGAGCGGTTCATTGAGGAGGTTCACCTTGCAGATGTATGACCTGCCCGACGAGCGCGGCCACTTCGGCCCCTATGGTGGCGTGTTCGTGGCCGAGACGCTGATGCACGCGCTCGACGAACTCAACGAGTGCTACCTGAAGTACCGGAACGACCCCGAGTTCATGGCCGAACTGGCGCGCGAACTGAAGCATTACGTCGGCCGCCCGAGCCCGATCTACCACGCGAGGCGCTGGTCGGAGCATTTCGGTGGCGCGCAGGTCTACCTCAAGCGCGAAGACCTGAACCACACCGGCGCGCACAAGATCAACAACACGATGGGCCAGGCGCTGCTTGCGCGCAAGATCGGCAAGCCGCGCGTGATCGCCGAGACCGGCGCCGGCCAGCATGGCGTGGCCACCGCCACCGTTGCCGCCCGCTTCGGCATGAAGTGCACCGTCTACATGGGTTCGGAAGACGTCAAGCGGCAGTCGCCCAACGTGTTCCGCATGAAGTTGCTGGGCGCCGAGGTGGTGCCGGTCGAGAGCGGGTCGAAGACCCTCAAGGACGCGCTGAACGAGGCGATGCGCGACTGGGTGACCAACGTCGGCGATACGTTCTACATCATCGGCAGCGTGGCCGGCCCGCATCCCTATCCGATGATGGTGCGCGACTTCAACGCGGTGGTCGGCCATGAATGCCTGTGGCAGATGCCGGAGCTGGCCGGCCGCCAGCCCGATGCCTGCATCGCCTGCGTCGGTGGTGGTTCGAACGCGATGGGCATCTTCCATCCGTACATAGACGTCGAGGGCGTGCGGCTGATCGGCGTCGAGGCTGGCGGCTCGGGCGTGGAGACCGGCAAGCACGCGGCACCCCTGTCTGCCGGGCGCCCGGGCGTGCTTCACGGAACCCGCACCTACCTGATGCAGAACGAGGATGGCCAGATCGTCGATACCCACTCGGTATCTGCCGGTCTCGACTATCCGGGTGTCGGCCCCGAGCATTCCTGGCTGAAGGACATCGGCCGTGCCGAGTACGTCGCGATCAACGACGACGAGGCGCTCGAGGCTTTCCACCTGCTGTGCCGGCTCGAAGGCATCATTCCGGCGCTCGAGCCTGCGCATGCGCTGGCGCAGGCCGCGAAGATGGCACCTTCGATGCGCAAGGACCAGATCCTGCTGGTCAACCTGTCCGGCCGGGGCGACAAGGACATCAACACGGTCGCCGGTCTTGCGGGGATGACGCTCTGATGTCGCGCATCCATGGACGTTTCGAGAAGCTCAAGACCGAGGGTCGCGCAGCGCTGATCCCGTACATCACCGCAGGAGATCCTTCGCTCGAGGTCACCCTGGCGCTGATGCACGAGCTGGCGGCGGCAGGCGCCGATGTGATCGAACTCGGTGTGCCGTTTTCCGATCCGCAAGCCGATGGTCCGACCATCCAGCGCGCGAGCGAACGGGCTCTGGCGCGCGGCACCACGTTGCGACGCATCCTCGATCTGGTAGCCCGGTTCCGCAGCCTGGACGCAGACACGCCCGTGGTGCTGATGGGCTATGCCAACCCGGTCGAGGCGATGGGCTACGACACGTTCGCCAGCCGTGCAGCCGAGGTCGGCGTCGACGGCGTGCTGCTGGTCGACCTGCCGCCGGAAGAGTCACGCGACTTCGTCGACCGGCTGGCCAGTGCAGGCCTGGATCCTATCTACCTGCTGTCGCCGACCACGACCGATGCCCGCATCGCAGAGATCGCGCGGCTCGCGCGCGGCTATGTCTACTATGTGTCGCTGACCGGCGTCACCGGTGCGAAGCACCTGCAGGTCGGCGACGTGTCCGCGCGCATGGATGTGCTGCGCCGGCACCTCAGCGTGCCGATCGGCGTCGGCTTCGGTATCCGCGATGCACAGAGCGCCGCCGGCATCGCCAGGGTCGCCGATGCCGTGGTGATCGGCAGCCGCATCGTCGAGGAGATCGAGGGTTCGGCACCGGGCAGCGAGGCTGCCAATGTCGGTACGTTCGTGCGCGGCATCCGGCAGGCGATCGATGCCGTCGCGCGGAAGGGCTGACGCGGTGGCTGGCCGCGGGCTGGGACGGGCAGGGCAGGGGCGCGCCGGATGAGCTGGCTGCAGAAGCATCTGCCCCCGAAGATCAAGCGCGACGCAGGGGCGGTACGCAAGTCGGTGCCCGAAGGCCTGTGGATCAAGTGCGATGGTTGCGAGACGGTGCTGTACCGCACCGACCTCGACAACAACCTGCAGGTCTGCCCTGGTTGTGGCTTCCACAACCGCATCGGCGCGCGCGAGCGGCTAGACATGCTGCTCGATGGCGAAGGGCGCTACGAGATCGGCGCTGAAGTGCGTCCGGTCGACAGCCTGAAATTCAAGGACACGAAGAAGTACACCGACCGCCTTGCCGCCGCGACCCGCGATACCGGCGAGGACGACGCCCTGGTGGTGATGCAGGGAAGCATCCATTCGATGGCGGTCGTCGTTGCCGCGTTCGAGTTCCGGTTCCTCGGTGGCTCCATGGGCTCGGTGGTCGGCGAACGGTTCGCGCGCGGCGTGCGCGCCGCGATCGATCAGCGGATGCCTTTCGTGTGCATCGCCGCCTCGGGCGGTGCGCGGATGCAGGAAGGCGTGCTGTCGCTGGTGCAGATGTCGAAGTGCTGCGCGGCACTGACCCTGCTGGCGAGCGAGCGGCTGCCGTTCGTGTCGGTTCTGACCGACCCGACGATGGGCGGCGTGTCGGCCAGCTTCGCGATGATCGGCGACGTGGTGATCGCCGAGCCGGGCGCGCTGGTCGGGTTCGCTGGTCCGCGGGTGATCCAGCAGACGGTGCGCGAGACGCTGCCCGAAGGTTTCCAGCGTGCAGAGTTCCTGCTCGAGCATGGCGCGATCGACATGATCGTCGACCGGCGCGAGATGCGCGACCGGCTCGCGTCTCTGCTCGCGCTGCTGTCGCGACAGCCGCAACCGCGCGTGCAGGCCCGGCTGGCGCAGTGACCGGGGCACGCACGCTCGCGGGTTGGCTCGAGTACATCTCGAGCCGGCATCCGGTGACGATCGAACTGACGCTCGACCGGGTCGCGGAGGTCTGGCGACGGCTCCGATCGGGCGCCGATGCCCGCACCACCGGCTTTCCGGTGATCACCGTCGGCGGCACCAATGGCAAGGGTTCGACCTGCGCGATGCTGGAGGCGATCCTCGACCGCGCGGGCTACCGGGTCGGATGCTACACATCGCCGCACCTGTTGCGCTACAACGAGCGCGTGCGCATCGCCCGGCATGATGCGACCGATGCCGACCTGTGCCGCGCATTCGAGGCGGTCGATGCCGCGCGCGGCGATGTCGGCCTCACCTACTTCGAGTTCGGTACGCTGGCTGCGCTGTGGCTGATGATCGACAGCCACGTGGATGTGGCCGTGCTCGAGGTGGGCCTCGGCGGGCGGCTCGATGCGGTGAACATCGTCGATGCCGACGTGTCGGTGGTAACCAGCGTGGGCCTGGACCACATGGAATACCTGGGCGACACGCGCGAGCAGATCGGCTTCGAGAAGGCGGGCATCTATCGCCCGGGTCGCGCTGCCATCTGCGCGGATGCGGATGCACCATCGACGCTGGTCGACCACGCGCGGGCGATCGGTGCACGGCTGCTGCGCGCGGGTATCGACTACGACTTCACCGACCAGGATGGCAGCCAGTGGCGCTATCGGCGGTTCGCCACCCCGGGTGGCGCGGTCCCGCCCCCGGCTGTCGCCACGGTGTCGAAGGCCCGCTACGGCCTGCCCTTCCCTGCGCTGCGCGGCGCCTATCAGCTGTCCAATGCGTCGGCTGCGATCACCGCGCTCGACGCAGTGGCCGACCGGCTTCCGGTCAGTGCCGAGGCGATCCGCACCGGCCTGCTGACGGCCGAGATCGCGGGGCGCTTCCAGGTGCTGCCCGGGCGGCCGACCGTGGTGCTCGACGTCGCCCATAATCCGCATGCGGCAGCGGTACTCGATGCAAGCCTGGCACGCCTGCAGGGGACGGGCCGCACGCTGGCGGTGTTCTCGATGCTGGCCGACAAGGACATCGAGGGCGTGGTGCGCGCGGTCAAGGCGCGCATCGACGAATGGTTCATCGCCCCGGTGGACGCCGCGCGTGCCGCCGACCTGCCCGCACTGCGCAGCGCCCTGACCCGAGCCGCCGCGCTCGATCCGACGACCGAGTGCAACGGGGTCGCCGAGGCCTGGCTCAAGGCGAAGGAACGTGCGGGCGAAAGTGATAGGATCGTCGTGTTCGGGTCGTTCTACACCGTCGCTGAAGTACTGGCTTCGATCGGCGCGTCTCGCGATTGACGGATGAGCCGCGCCGGCCCGTGGCGCCTCCCCCGCGGACAGGACAGACAGGCATGGCACGCAGTACGTCAGAAGAAGAAATCAGACTCCGCAAGCGCGCCCGGCGCCGGTTGATCGGTGCGATCGTGCTGACCACGCTGGTGGTGGTCGCGTTACCGATGGTGCTCGACAGCGAGCCACGGCCGGTCGGCGATGACATCGCCGTACAGATACCGTCGCCCAACAGTGGTCCCTACGCGCCCAAGGGACAGCCCGCGACCGTGCGTGCCGGCAGCAGCACGCCGGATGATGCGAGTGGCGCGGCGAGTGCGCCGGTCGCAGCGCCGGCGCACAGCCCGCAGCCGGCAGCGGCGGCCGCGCCGGCAACGGTACGCGAGCCTGCCCCGGCGTCGCCTTCGGCGACCCCGGCAGACCAGAAGATCCAGGTGGTCGGTGCGCTGCGCTCGGCGCCCGACGCGGGTGCGGCAGCCGCTGGCACCGCAGCCGAATCGACGAACGCCGCCGCCGAGGCGGCGGCCGCCGCACGCGCCACTGCAGCCCGGGCGGCCGAGGCGAAGGCCGCCGAAGCCCGGGCGACGGAGGCAGTCGCCGATGCAGCGAAGCCCGCGCCCGAGATCCGGAGCGTGCCTGCCAAGGGCCCCGATGCCAGGGGAGGCGTTCCGAAGGGTGCCGATGCGAAGGGTACTCCCGGCGATGCCGAGGCGAAGAGCTTCGTGATCCAGCTGGGGGCATTCGCCGAGGTGAACCGCGCAAAGGATCGCCATGCGCAGCTGGCGAAGGCCGGGGTCAAGGCCTACACCGAGGTGATCAAGACGCCCACTGGCGACAAGACGCGCGTACGCGCCGGACCGTTCCCGACACGCGAAGCCGCCGAGCAGGCCAACGAGCGGCTGAAGGGGCTGGGCCTGGCCGACGGGATCGTGGTCCCCCGGCGCTACTGAGCGTGCGGGTCATGGTTGCCGGTCCCCAGGTCCGGGCGGGGCGGCATTGAAGAGCGCAGGCCGATGACCTGGTTCGACCATGGCGTGCTGCTGGTCATGGGCGTCTCGGCGCTGGTGGCAGTGCTCCGGGGCTTCGTGCGCGAGGTGTTGTCGCTGCTGTCATGGGTGGCGGCGTTCGTGGCCGCGAGCACGTTCGCCGGCTCGATTGCACCGATGCTGCCGGCGGCAATCCCGAACGATTCGCTGCGCCTGCTTGCCGCATTCCTGCTCGTGTTCGGTGCGACCCTGCTGGTGATGGTCGTGATCACGCTCGCCGTCGTCGAACTGGTGCGCGTGGTCGGGCTCGGGTTCGTCGACAGGGTGCTCGGCCTCGCCTTCGGGCTCGTGCGCGGCGTGCTGGTCGTGCTGACCGTGGTTCTGCTCGCCGGCCTCACCCGCCTGCCCGAGGACGCAGGCTGGCGTGACGCGATGCTGTCGCAGCCGCTGGAGGCCCTGGCAATGGCCGTGCGCCCCTACCTGCCCGCGGATCTCGCGCGCAAGATCAGGTACGACGCAGCCCGGCAGGTGGTCTATACTCCGGCTCGCTAAAGCCAAGGCAGACCGGCCGGGGCCGCAGGAAGCCGACTCTTCCGCGGATGCCTCGAAAGAACGGTATCGAGCCGAAGGGAGAAAGCATCGTGTGTGGCATCGTCGGAATGGTTGCGAAGACTCCTGTGAACCAGGAGTTGTACGACGGGATGCTCCTGCTCCAGCACCGTGGCCAGGATGCAGCGGGCCTCGTCACGAGCGAAGGCAACACCTTCCACATGCACAAGGGCCCGGGGCTGGTGCGCGACGTGTTCCGCACGCGCAACATGCGCACCCTCGCGGGCAATGTCGGGATCGCCCATGTGCGCTACCCGACGGCAGGCTCCGCATGGTCGTCGGCCGAGGCACAGCCCTTCTACGTGAACTCGCCATTCGGCATCGTGCTCGGCCACAACGGCAACCTCACCAATTCCGAGGCGCTGCGCCGCGAACTGTTCCGCGACGACCTGCGCCACGTGAACACCGATTCCGATTCCGAGGTGCTGCTGAACGTGCTCGCCCATGAGCTCGCGCGCAACGCCGCCGGTTTCCATCTCGACGCGAACACGATCTTCAAGGCGGTGGCCGGGGTGCACAAGCGGGTGCGCGGCGCCTACGCGGTGGTGGCGATGATCGCCGGCTACGGCCTGCTGGCGTTCCGCGATCCGTTCGGCATACGGCCACTCGGCATCGGCAGTCGCGAGACCGAGGCCGGCACCGAATTCATGGTGGCCTCCGAGACGGTCGCCCTCGATGCGCTCGGGTTCACGCCGCTGCGCGACGTCGCACCCGGCGAGGCTGTGTTCATCGACGAGCAGGGCGTGTTCCAGAGCCGGCAGTGCGCCGAGCGCACGGAACTGGCTCCATGCATCTTCGAATTCGTCTACCTCGCGCGCCCGGATTCGGTGATCGACGGCATCTCGGTCTACGACACCCGCCTGCGCATGGGCGAGAGCCTCGCGCGCAAGATCGAGCGCGAGTTCCCGGGCCTCGATGTCGACGTCGTGATGCCGATCCCCGATTCCTCGCGCCCGGCGGCGATGCAGCTCGCCAAGCACCTGAACCTGCCCTACCGTGAGGGATTCATCAAGAACCGGTACATCGGGCGCACCTTCATCATGCCGGGGCAGGCCGTGCGCCGGAAGTCGGTGCGCCAGAAGCTCAACGCGCTGGGCACCGAGTTCAAGGGCAAGAACGTGCTGATCGTCGACGACTCGATCGTGCGCGGCACCACGAGCCAGGAGATCGTGCAGATGGCACGCGAGGCCGGTGCGCGCAAGGTGCACTTCGCTTCGGCGGCGCCCCCGGTGCGCTTCCCGAACGTGTACGGCATCGACATGCCTACCCGCAGCGAACTGATCGCCTCCGATCGCTCGGTGGAAGAGATCGCGCGCGAGATCGGCTGCGACCGCCTGATCTACCAGGACCTCGACGACCTGATCGATGACGTGCGCGCGAGCAATCCGTCGATCGCGCGGTTCGAGACATCCTGCTTCGACGGCAAGTACATCACCGGCGACGTCACCCCCGAATACCTGAACTGCCTCGAAGCCAATCGCGAGGACGGCGACCGCCAGCGGTCGCGCGAGGCGAGCACGCAACTCGACCTGAACCTCGAGTCGGCAGAGTAGCGAAGCGAAGGCAAGCCATGGCCATGACCGAAACCGAAGCCTCGGCGATCCTGCAGCGGCACCTGGTCATAGAAGGCCATCGCGACGTCTACGAGCAGGTGCACCGGACGCTGATGGGCGAGGCCTGTCCCCTCGCCGATGCGATCGTGCCCCGGCTGATCCGCGACCGGATCGACCTGTCGGTCTATGCGGTCGGCGGCGACTCATGGGCACACTCGCAGAACACGGGGCGCTTCCTCGAGAGCACGCTCGACAACCTCGACCAGTTCCTGCAGGAGATGTCCGCACCTGGCAGCCGCTTCTCGCTGGTGAAGACCCGTGGCGACCTGCCGGCCGCGCGCCTGCACGATCACGTGAAATTCATCCTGCACCTCGAAGGCGGCAAGCCCCTGCAGGGTGGCCTCGCGCAGTTGCGCAACTTCTACCGGCTGGGCGTGCGTTCGATGCAACCCACCTGGAACCTGCGCAATGAACTCGGCGATGGTGTCTGGGAGAACCGCACCGGCGGTGGCTTGACCCGCTTCGGCGTGGACGTGATCCGCGAGATGAACCGCCTGGGGATGGTCGTCGACCTGTCGCACATGGCGAAGGCCGGCTTCTACCAGTCGCTGGAGGTGGCCACCGCGCCGCTGATCGTCAGCCATGCCAATGCCTGCGGCGTGTACGACCACATGCGCAACCTCGACGACGAGCAGATCCGCGCGATCGCATCACAGGGAGGCGTCATCGGCATCCTCGCGCTGCCCTTCACCGTCGCCGGCAAGGAGTCGTCGATCGAGCAGATGCTCCGGCACATCGACTACATCGTCGGCCTGGTCGGCGTGGAGCACATGGCACTGGGCATGGACTTCGTGAAGTACGACGGCCCGCGCAGCATCCGCGACGGACACACGCCGGGCGCCGAACCGCCGGTCGTGCGCGGCTTCGAGGAGATCGAGGACCTGCCGAACCTGGTCGACGGGCTGCAGCGCCATGGCTACGCCGAGGACGACATCGCCGCCATCCTCGGTGGCAACTACCTGCGCGTGCTCGGCACCATCCTGCCGGAGAAGCCGGTCATCTGATCGCCTGGCCGGTCACTGGCCGACGCTGATGCCGGCGGTCTTGATGATCCGGGCAGCCTTCGCAGTCTCGGCTGCAAGGAAGGTGGCGAATTGTTCCGGCGTGTCGCCGACCACCGTCAGGCCATCGCCGGCCATGCGCTCTCGTACGTCGGCGAGCCCGAGCACCTGCACGACCTCCGACTGTACCCGGCCGATCACCTCGCGCGGCGTCGTACCGGGGGCGAGCAGGCCGAACCATGTGGTGAGGTCGAAGTCGCGCACGCCGGCCTCCAAGATCGCCGGCAGGTCGGGTGCGATCGCCGAGCGCTGCGCGCTGGTCACGCCCAGCGCCCGGAGCTTGCCGGACTTCACGTACGGGACGCTCAGCACCAGGTTCATGTAGTAGACCTCGACGTTGCCGGCCAGCACGTCGGCGAGCGCGCCACCGGTGCCCTTGTAAGGAACGCTGGTCATGCGGATGCCGGTATTCAGGTTGAACAGCTCGGCGGCGAGGTGGTTCAGCGAGCCGGTGCCCGGCACCCCGACGTTCAGCGCACCCGGCTTCGCGCGCGCGAGCGCTACCAGCTCCTTCACCGAGCGCACCGGCAGCGACGGATGCACGACCAGCACGAGCGGTCCGGACGCCAGGTTGGTCACCGGCAGCAGGTCGCGCGACTGGTCGTAGGGCAGGTTCTTGAACAGGCTCGGGTTGGACGCATAACCTGCCTGCACCAGCAGCAGCGTACGGCCGTCGCCGGGTGCCTTGGCGACATGGGCGGCTCCGATCGTGCCGTTGGCGCCCGCGCGGTTCTCGACGAGCACCGGCTGCCGGATGCGGTCTCCCAGTCGCTGCGCCACGATGCGCGCCATGGCGTCGGTGGAGCCGCCGGGTGCGAACGGCACGACGATCCGCACCGGTCCCGCCGGGAAGGACTGGTTGCCGGCGGACGCCTGCAAGGCCGGCTGTGCATGTGCGGCCAGGGCAGGCATGGCCAGCAGCATGGCCGTGGCGAGCCCTCGGGCACGCATCGTGGCCGGTCGCCCGGTGGCTGCCGGTGCCGTGCGCAATCGCCGTGCGAGCGTGCCGGGCCGGGCGGTGATGAAGGTGGTGCGCATGGGTGTCTTCCTGCCTGGTCGTGTCCCTGGAGTGCCGAGCGTACCGCGGCGCCGGGCCCGCTGCCGGCAGCGGCCGGTCGTTTGACAGCCCGTGTGCCTGCGTCGCAGAATCGATTGATGGAAAAGTACCAGCCAGACACGCTCGCCGTACGCACCGGCATCCACCGCAGCCAGTTCGGCGAACACAGCGAGGCGATGTATCTCACGTCCAGCTTCGTGTTCGACAACGCGGCGCAGGCAGCCGAGGCGTTCCAGAAGGGCATCGAGGGGCGCAACGTGTATTCGCGCTTCACCAACCCGACGGTCACCGCGTTCGAGGAACGGCTGGCCGCGCTGGAGGGCGCCGAGTGCTGCGTGGCGACCGCGTCCGGCATGTCGGCTATCCTGGCGATCACCATGGCCCTGTTCAAGGCTGGCGACCACGTGGTGATCTCGCAAGGCGTGTTCGGCTCGACCGTGCAACTGTTCACCAACTTCTTCGAGAAGTTCGGCATGCAGGTGTCGTTCGCGCCGCCGACCGACCCTTCGGCATGGGAACTGGCGGTGCGCCCGAACACGAAGATGTTCTTCATCGAGACGCCCTCGAATCCGCTCACCGAGGTATCCGACATCGGCGCGCTGGCCGCGATCGCGCACCGCGCGGGCGCGGTGCTGATCGTCGACAACTGCTTCTGCTCGCCGGCGTTGCAGCAGCCGCTTGAACTGGGCGCCGACATCATCATCCACTCGGCGACCAAGTACCTCGACGGCCAGGGCCGGGTGCTCGGCGGCGCAGTGCTTGGCAGCAAGGCGCTGATACAGGGGCCGATGCTGCAGTTCATGCGCAATGCCGGGCCGTCGATGAGCCCGTTCAATGCATGGGTCTGCCTGAAGGGCATGGAGACCCTCGGCATCCGCATGGAGGCGCACAGCGCGCGCGCGCTCGAACTGGCGACCTGGCTCGAGCAGCACCCTAAGGTGGCGCGCGTGCGCTATCCCGGCCTCGCGTCGCACCCGCAGCACGCGCTGGCGATGCGCCAGCAGAAGAGCGGCGGCGGCGTGGTGTCGTTCGAAGTGAAGGGTGGCCGCGAAGCGGCCTGGCGCGTGATCGATTCGACCAGGCTGATGTCGATCACCGGAAACCTCGGCGACACCAAGACGACGATCACCCATCCGGCAACCACCACGCACGGGCGCATCCCGCAGGCGACGCGCGACGCAGCCGGGGTCACCGAGGGGCTGATCCGCGTCGCGGTGGGGCTGGAGGCGGTGGTCGACCTGAAGGCGGACCTGGCGCGCGGGCTCGACGCCTGACCGGGAGCGCCCCTGCCGGGTTCAGAAACGCCGCAGCGAGCGGTGCTCGACAGCGAGTCCGGTTGCCGCGTCCTGCCAGTCGGGAAGCACCCACCGCTCGCACGACCGGCCGTCCACCGGATGCAGGTGCTGCATCGGCCGGTGCGTGTGACCGTGCACCATGCGGGGATAGCCCGATGCGCGCAGCACGCGCAGCACCTCGGACGGCGTCACGTCCATGATCTCGGCAGGCTTCGACTGCTTCTCGCGTTCGCTGAGCGCGCGCAGCCGCAGGGCCTCGGCGCGCCGCTCTGCAAGCGGCCGCGCCAGGAAGGCCTGCTGCCACGCCGGGTCGCGCACGGTCGCCCTGAATCGGTTGTAGCCCGCATCTTCGGTGCACAGCGTGTCGCCGTGCAGCAGCAGCGTCGGCATGCCGTCGATCTCGACCAGCAGCGGATCGGGCAGCAGCGTGACCCCGGTCGCCTCGGCGAAGCGCCGGCCGACGAGGAAGTCGCGGTTGCCATGCATGAAGAGCACGGCTGTGCCGGCGGTGGACAATGCCGCCAGTGCATCGACCACCGGCCGGATGGCCGGGTCGTCGATCTCTTCGTCCCCTGTCCAGTAGTCGAACAGGTCGCCCAGGATGTAGAGCGTGGCGGCATCACGGGCGGCGCCCGCCAGCAGCCCGATGAAGGCTGCAGTGGTGGCTGGCCGGGACGGCGACAGGTGCAGGTCGGAGACCAGCAGCGTGGGGCCGGACGCCATGCGTTCCGCCGTGTCCGGGGCGATGCCCCGGCTCAGGCCTCGACGACTTCCGCGCGGGTGATCAGCACGTCTTCGGCGGGCACGTCCTGGTGGCCGGCGCGCGTGGTCGTGGCCACGCTGCGCAACTGGTCGACGATCGCGGTGCCCTCCACCACCTTGCCGAACACGCAATAGCCCCAGCCGCGGGCGGTCGGCGAAGTGAAGTTCAGGAAGTCGTTGTCGGCCACGTTGATGAAGAACTGTGCCGACGCCGAGTGCGGCTCGGAGGTACGCGCCATCGCCACCGTGTACTTGTCGTTCTTCAGCCCGTTGTCTGCTTCGTTGGTGATCGGGTCGCGCGTCTTCTTCTGTTTCATGCCCGGTTCGAAGCCGCCGCCCTGGATCATGAAACCGTCGATCACGCGATGGAAGATCGTGTTGTCGTAGTGGCCGGCCTTCACGTATTCGATGAAGTTGGCCGCCGTGAGCGGTGCCCGGGTGGCGTCGAGCTCGATACCGATCACGCCGGCGCTGGTATGCAGTCTGATCATGGTCGTATTGTTCCTCTGGAGGGTTGTGGACTGAAAGGCGTTCGTCGCGGCGGGCGTTCAGCGACCGCCCAGGATCGTCACCTTCTCGATCACCGGCAGCTTGGCTGGCACGTCGGTCTTGAACGGGCCGCCGGGACCGGTGGGGACCTGCAACATCTGGTCGACGGTCTCGAGGCCCTTGATCACGCGGCCGAACACGACGTAGCCGAAGCCGACGACCGTGCGCTCGCGAAAGTCGAGGAAGTCGTTGCGGGCCACGTTGATGAAGAACTGCGCGGTCGCGCTGTGCGGATCGCGCGTGCGAGCCATCGCCAGCGTGCCGATCTCGTGCCGCAGCCCGGCCTTGAAGGTCAGTTCTGCCTCGTTCCTGATCGGCTCGCGCATCGGTTTCTCCTTGAAGTCGGCGGTGAAGCCTCCCCCCTGGACCATGAAGCCGCGGATGACGCGGTGGAACACCGTACCCTCGTAATGGCCTTCCTTCACGTACTGCAGGAAGTTGCGCACCGTCTCGGGTGCGCGGTCGGGATACAGTTCGACGACGATCGGCCCGTAGTTGGTCATGAACTCGACGCGCGGATTCTTCTGCGCGAGCACGCTGCCAGACAGGCAGGCGCCCAGCAGCAGCGGGACGAGCAGCCGCGGGACGAACTTGAGGAACCAACTCCGGATCAGTCTCTGCACATCGACTCCTTGTAGCGTGTGGGCGCCATGCCCCCGGTCGGTGCCGGGGTCACGCGTCGCCTTCGTGGACGATGCGCCACGTGCCGCCTTCCAGTTTCCAGTACTGGCGCTTGCGCATCTGCTGGTTGAGGTTGTTGCTGGCGTAGTCCTGCTCGAACTGCACGACCGCGAGATTATCGCGGTTCGGATCGAGGAACATGCTGGTGTTGCGCAGTCCAATGCGTACCCACGTCTTGCTCGCGTTGACCTTGCCCTTCTGTTCCGACCAGGTGGCGAGGTCGCGCGCCGCGCTGCCGCTGCTGAACGCGGGTGAATAATGCCGCAGGTATGCCTTCATGTCGCGGCCTTCCCAGTCGCGGCGCCAGGCCTCGACCGCCTGCGCCAGCGATGCGCGGCTGGCCGCGATCGTTCCGGCGTCGACCCAGTCGATGCGCGGCGCAATCAGCACCGGCGTGAGACCGACCTGCATCAGCGGCAGCAGGGCATCGAAGTCGGGGTTGGCAATGACCACGCAGCCGTCCGATGACTGCGGTGGCCGTGCGAAGGTGTCTGCCGGCACGCCGTGCAGCCAGATGCCGTGTCCCGTACGTCCCTCGATGCGGTCGAGCTCATTCGGATAGTTGATCGGCAGCGCGCCGCTGCCGTAGAAGTCGGGCAGCTTCTGGCGCGGCAGGTTCGCGCGCACGTGGTACACCCCCAGCGGCGTTCGCTTGTCGCCCTCGCGCATCTTGTCCACGCCGTTGCGACCGACGCTGACGTAGTAGTCCTTCAGGTAGCGCAGCCGGCCGTCGACCTGTTCGAACACGTACAGTGTCGACTTGGCGCTGTCGACCACGATCGCGTATCGCTGTCGCGGGTCGAGCTGCAGGATGTTCCCGGGAAGGCGCCCGGGCGGCGGCTCGGCGGCGAGTCGGGTGAGCCGTGCCCGAGCCTCGGCGCGCAGGTCGTCGAGGCGTTCGCCGAGGTCTGGCGGTTCGGCCACCGGCTCGGCTGCCGGCTTTGCCGAGTCGCCGAAGCCGGTAAGGGGCCGGGCACGGGCAAGCAGCAGGTCGCCGCGCACCAGGTGCGCGAGCCGGAAGTTGGGATTGGCGAGCAGCACCTGGTCGATCTCTGCGAGCGCGACATCCGGGCGGCTGCGCGCGATCTCCAGGATGCCGCGCACCAGCGAGGCTTCCACCTCGCTGCCGGCGCGCAGCCCGCCTCCGATCGGTGCCCCCGGGGCCGGGTCTGCCATGGCTGCGCCTGACGGAGTACCTGCGCTGCGGCTACTGCCCGGCGTGCTGCCTTGCAGACGGACCTCTTCGGCCGGCCCGACCAGCAGCAACAGCGCAGCGCCCGCTGAAGCGAGCAGCGTCAGCACCACGACTGGCGCTGCCAGGCCCGTCATATGGCCAAGCCACGTACGGCCGGAGGACTTCACTTCGCGCTCACCGGGTACCGGTCAATCGGACGATATCGCGAGGTCGATCACCGGCCGACCTGTTCCTGCTCGATCAGCCAGCGATCACCGGCGCGTACCAGCGTCAGCGTTTTCGGCGAACTGGCTTTCAGCGTCTGCGACCGGTAATCCTGGCGGAACGCGACCGACATGCGATCTGGCCCGAGCGGCTTGACCTGCGGCGAGATCACGCTCACTTCGATCTTCTTCGGCTTCGCGATCCGGTCGCGCCGGCCCTTCTCCCAGTCGGCGCGTGTCTCGCCGCCGGGGACCTTGAAATCCTTCGCGTAGAACGCGAGGTACCGTTTCACGTCGTTCGTCGACCACGCCTGGGCCCACTGCTCTACGGTACGCAACACGTCGTCGGCGCCGGCAACCGCGGACGAAGCGGTTGGCGCCGATGCCGGTGCCGGTGCCGCCGGCGCAGGCGGCGTGGTAGTGGCAGTGGCAACTGCAGCCACCCTGGTCTGCGCGGCCTGTGCATCGGTCGCCGCGGGCGCGGTTTCGCGTGCGGCGACCGGTCGGCCGGCTGCCGGTGCTGCTGGTGCCGACTGGCCGGCCATCGCGACCTGCTTCATCGCATCGCCGGCGAGCGGCGGACGCTGGAACTTCGGGCTGGTCGAGAACAGTTCGCGGATCAGCGCGAGCTTGGTCTGTACGCCGGTGTTGGAACGATCGAGTTGCAGTGCCCGGTCGTAGGCTTCGGACGCCATCTTCGCGTAGATGTCGCCGAGGTTCTCGTGCGCGGTGGCGTAGCTGGGATGGGTGCGTATCGCCGACTCGAGCATCTGCCGTGCGCGCTCGAACTGGCCCTGGCTTGCGTAGAGCACGGCCAGGTTGTTGTAGGGCTCGGGCAGTTCCGGGTAGTCCTCGGTCAGCGCCACGAACACCCGGATGGCATCGGCGGTACGCTTCTGCTCGGTGAGTACCAGGCCGCGCAGGAATCGTGCGCGCGCGTCCTTGGGATTCTTCGCGAGGTATGCGTTCAGCCGCTCGGTTGCCTGGGTCAGGTTACCCTGCTTGACCAGTGCCTGGACGTCTGCCAGGTCATCGGCGAGCGCGTCTACCGGCACGCACAGGATGCCCACCAGCAGCGCCAGCATCGCCGTGCCGGCGCGCAGCCGGCCACGCAGGTGCGCCCGCGCAGGCATCAGGTTCGACCCGGCCGGGGCTCCGGCAGCGGCAATGACGGTTGGCAGGAACTGCATATGTTATATTTTTCTCGCCGGGCTTAAGAAATATTTAATCAGGACAAAGGCTTACGGTATCTGTCGCGCGACCGAGTCTACCAGCAAGGTCGCAGAAAGTAATCTCCCAGCAACTGTTCCCGGGACCCCGATGCTCCGAATCTACAACACGCTGGCGCGCGACAAGCAGCCGTTCGTTCCGCTCGAACCGGGCAGGGTCCGCATGTATGTTTGCGGCATGACCGTCTACGATTACTGCCACCTCGGACATGCCCGGGTGATGGTGGTGTTCGACCTCGTCACCCGCTGGCTGCGCGCCAGCGGCTACGCGGTCACCTACGTGCGCAACATCACCGACATCGACGACAAGATCATCCGCCGTGCGGCCGAGAACGGCGAGTCGATCGGCACCCTGACCCAGCGTTTCATCGATGCCATGGACGAGGACGCCACGGCGCTCGGTGTGATCAAGCCCGACCACGAGCCGCGCGCGACCGAATACGTGCCGCAGATGCAGGCGATCATCGACCGGCTCGAGCGCAGCCGGCTGGCCTATGTCGCCAGCGACGGCGACGTGAACTATTCGGTGCGCGACTTCGCCGGCTACGGAAAACTGTCCGGCAAGTCGCTGGAGGACCTCCGGGCGGGCGAACGCGTGGAGGTCAACTCCGGCAAGCGCGACCCGCTCGATTTCGTCCTCTGGAAGCGCAGCAAGGAGGGCGAGCCGTTCTGGGAATCGGCCTGGGGGCGTGGCCGCCCGGGCTGGCATATCGAGTGCTCCGCGATGTCCGCGGCACTGCTGGGGGAAACCTTCGACATCCACGGCGGCGGCCAGGACCTGCAGTTTCCCCATCATGAAAACGAGATCGCCCAATCCGAGGGTGCGACCGGCCAGCCGTTCGTGCGCTACTGGATGCACAACGGCTTCGTGCGCGTCGATGACGAGAAGATGTCTAAGTCGCTCGGCAATTTCTTCACCGTGCGCGAGGTGCTCGGGCGCTACGATGCCGAAGTGGTGCGCTTCTTCATCGCCCGGGCGCATTACCGCAGTCCGCTGAACTATTCCGACCGGCACCTCGACGATGCGCGCCAGGCGCTGGCGCGGCTGTACACCGCGCTCAAGGGCATCGATGCGCCGCAGGTCGCCATCGACTGGCAGGAGCCGCGAGCGGCCCGCTTCAAGGCGGCGATGGACGACGACTTCAACACGCCGGAGGCGATCGCCGTGCTGTTCGACCTGGCAGGCGACCTCAACCGCAGCCGCGACCCGACGGTGGCCGGACTGCTGCGGGCCCTGGGGCGCGGTCTCGGGCTGCTCGAGCGCGACCCGCTGGTGTTCCTGCAGTCGGCAGCCGGAGACACGCCCGCAGGTGCGCTCGACCCGGCAGCCATCGAGGCGAAGATTGCCGAGCGTGCCGCAGCGAAGAAGGCGCGCGACTTCGCTACCGCCGATGCGATACGCGCCGACCTGCTGGCCGCCGGCATCGTGCTCGAGGACGGGGCGGGCGGTACGCTCTGGCGCCGCGCCTGATCGCCACCCGGTCCATGGATCGCCGGTGCCGTGGTCGCGCAGCCCGCCGCGACGCGGACATGCGGGGTTGCAGCAGATAAACTAGACCTTTGTTCCGCAGGAGGCTGGTTCGATGGACAGCGTCGATCTTGAAGTGCTGCGCTCGGCGGTCGCCTGGCGCAAGTCGGGCCATGGGGTGACCCTGGCCACGGTCGTTGAGACGTGGGGTTCGGCGCCACGCCCGGTCGGTGCGATGCTGGCGATCCGCGGCGACGGCATGGTGTCGGGCTCCGTCTCCGGGGGCTGCGTCGAAGACGACATGATCGACAAGCTCACCGGCGAGGCGGCGCCTGCGCATCCGAAGCTGCTCACCTATGGCGTCACACGCGAGCAGGCCGAGCGCTTCGGGCTGCCTTGCGGTGGCCGCCTGGCGATCGTGGTCGAACCGGTGGTCGACCCGGCACAGGATCCGCATGTGCTCGAGAGGCTCGAGCAGTTGCTCGCCGCCAGCGATCGGCGCGAACTCACCGTGCGCACCCTCGACATGGAGAGCGGGCGCATGAGCCTTGCCCCCGGCTCGCGCGATTCCATTCTTTCGTTCGACGGCAAGACACTGCAGACCGTCCATGGCCCGCTCTGGCGCCTTCTGCTCATCGGTGCCGGCCAGCTGTCTCGCTACCTCGCCGAGATGGCGCGCACGCTCGACTATCGCGTCACCGTGTGCGACCCTCGCGACGAGTATGTGTTCGGATGGGATCTGCCCGGGGTCGACCTGGTGCGTACGATGCCGGACGACACGGTGGTCGCGATGGAACTGGACAGCCGTTGCGCGGTGGTCGCACTTACCCACGATCCCAAGCTTGACGACCTGGCGCTGATGGAGGCGTTGAAGTCGCCCGCCTTCTACGTCGGTGCACTGGGTTCGCGTTCCAACAACGAGAAGCGCCGCCGCAGGCTCGCCGACTTCGATGTCTCCCAGGCCGAGATCGCGCGCCTGTCCGGTCCCGTCGGCCTGCCGATCGGCAGCAAGACGCCGCCCGAGATCGCTGTGTCGATCCTCGCCGAGATGACTGCAGTCAGGCGTGGCGTGCTGCAGCCCGGCAGTGGCGAGCGGGGTCTCGGCGCGCGCCCGGCAGCGCTGACCAGCGGGGCGGCGTGCAGCTGAACGCCAGCCTGTCGTGAACGACCGGGCGGGCAGCGATGGCGCAGGCCGGCGCTTTGTGCCGCTGCTGCGCTCGCTCGACGCGCATCGCCGCCTGGTGCGGCGTGCCATCGCCGCAGCCGCGGCTGGCGAGCCGGTTGCGCGCCTGGCCGCCGGTGCGTCGATCCTGCCGACGATACCGGCTTCGGTCGCCGTCGACCTGGCGGCCGATCCCGTGGCAATCGCGGCCGCTACCCAGACCTGGCGCGGATTGTTGGGCGCCGAGGCGACGCTGCATGAAGCGCTGGACGCGGCGGCTACGGCCGGCTCTGCGCCCTGGCCCCACCTGCTCGAGGCGCTCGAGACGTCCGACCGGCTGACCACGCTGCTGGTCGAAGCGGCGCTGGCTGAACTGACGCTCGCAGTTGCCCAGCGCGAGCGCCGGCTCACCGAGCAGCTGCATCACGAGTTCCTCGATGCACTGAGCATCGGACGTTTCTCCCTGCGCGTGACCGACGGCCTCATCGTGCAGGCCGACGAAGCCTTTGCCGGGTTCCTCGGCACCGAGCCCAAGCACCTCATCGGCGTGCCGGCCGGACGCTTCATCCCGGGACAGAAGCTGGTCGAGATCGTCGAACAGTCGGTGAAGAGCGGTCGACCCGGACGCGTGCAGGTGCGCACGCTGGGCCTGGGCCGCGAACGGGTGACGCTCGACATCATCGCCTTCATGCAGCAGGCGGCCGAGCACGACGAACTGCAGTGCATGGCAGTCAACGTGTCGCGCACCGATCGCTACATCGCGCAGCGGCGCCTGCTGTCGGCCGCGGTAGAGGCGTCGAACGATCTCGTCCTGATCACCGATCCGTCGTTCCGGATCGAGTACGTGAACCAGGCCTTCGTGAACGTCACCGGCTACGAGCCCGACGAGGTGCTGGGCCGCCATCCTGATTTCCTGCAGGGGCGCAAGACGCCTGGAAACGCGCTCGATCGCCTGCGCGCCACGATGCGTGCAGGGCGCGCCGTTCGCGCCGAACTGGTGAACTACCGCAAGGACGGTACGCCGTTCTGGATCGACCTCTCGGTGGTGCCGGTGACCGGCAGCGACGGCCTGGCCGAACACTGGGTGTCGGTCGGCCGCGACGTGTCGGAACGCAAGCAGGCCGAGCAGGAGATCACCCGGCTGGCGATGGAGGACTACCTCACCGGGCTGCCGAACCGGCGTGCCGCCGAGGCGCGCCTGCAGCTCGAATGGAACCGCGCCCGGCGCATGCGTTCGCCGTTCGCGCTGGCGATGCTCGACATCGACCACTTCAAGCGCGTCAACGACCAGTTCGGCCACGAGGTCGGCGACCGCACCCTGCGCCATGTCGCGCAGGTGGTTAACAACACGCTGCGCGGTGGCGACTGGGTGGCGCGCTGGGGTGGCGAGGAGTTCCTGATCTGCTTCCACGGGCTGGATGCCTCCGGGGCGCTGGCTGCCGGGGAGCGGATGCGCAAGCATGTGAAGGCATCGGCACCGGCTGGTGGCACCGAGCCTGCCGTGACGGTCAGCCTGGGCATATCGGTGTATCGGCCGGCGCTCGAGTCGCCGGCGAAGATGCTCGCCGAGGCCGACGGGCTGCTGTACGACGCGAAGCAGGCCGGGCGCGATCGCGTGCTGTGCATCGGCGCGGCCGAAGGGCACCGTGGCAGCGTCGTCTGGGAGCGTTCGCAGGTGCAGACGGCGCTGCAGGAGTCGCGCGTGGTCGCCGCGTTCCAGCCGATCATCGACCTGCGCAGTGGCGAACAGGTCGGGGTCGAGGCGTTCGCACGCATCATCGCACCGGACGAGCGCGTGATCCCGGCCTCCGAGTTCCTCGATGCGGCGCAGTCGCTGCACCTGTCCGCCGAGATCGACCAGGCCATCGCCGAGTACACGATGTCTGCCGGGGCCGCTGTCGGCCGCCTGGCCTGCTTCATCAACCTCTCCCCGCAGTTCCTGGCCAGCGCTCATTGCATCGAGCGGCTGATCGAACGGGCAGGGCGCGTCCGGATGGCCGAATCGGTCGAGCGCAGCTTCGTGATCGAGATCACCGAGCGCCAGGGCGGCGATCTTGCAGCGCTGAAGGCGAACCTCAAGCCGCTGGTCGATGCCGGCTTCCTGCTCGCGCTCGATGACTTTGGCAGCGGCTACTCGTCCTTCCAGTACCTGGCCGACCTGCCGATCCAGTTCCTGAAGATCGAGGGCTGGATGGTCGCGCGGGCGGTCGGCGATTCGCGCATCCGGCAATTGCTCGAAACGATCGTCAGCACCGCCCAGAAGTTCCGGCTGACCACCGTTGCCGAATGCGTGGAGGAGGCGGCAACGGCGAGCGTGCTGCGCGACCTGGGCGTCGACTGGGCGCAGGGCCTCCTGTATGGCGCGCCCGAGGTCGCTCGCACGGCCAGGCGTGGAGTCAGCTGATGGCGCTGCCCGCGGTCCTGCAGGGGCGGTTGTCGTTGCCGGTGATCGGAGCCCCGATGTTCCTGGTGTCCGGGCCTGAACTCGTGATCGCCCAGTGCACCAGCGGCATCATCGGTGCGATTCCGTCGCTCAACGCGCGTCCGCCCGAACTGCTCGATGCGTGGCTGCGGCAGATCGCCGCTGCCTGCGCTGCACATGCGGCTGCCCATCCGGAGGCCCGCGTCGCACCGCATGCGGTGAACCTGATCGTGAACAAGGCGAACACGCGCCTCGAGCACGACCTCGACGTCGTGGTGGCCAACCGGGTGCCCGTGGTGATCACGTCGCTGTCTGCGCCCGACGATATCGTGCCGCGCATCCACGCCTATGGCGGCATCGTGCTGCACGACGTGACCAGCACGCGGCACGCACAGCGCGCCCTGAAGGCCGGCGTCGACGGGCTGATCCTGGTCTGTGCCGGCGCTGGTGGCCATGCCGGTTCGCTGTCGCCGTTCGCGCTGGTGTCCGAGGTACGCGCGTTCCACGACGGGCTGATCGCGCTGTCCGGCGCGATGTCCACCGGCAGCGGCATACTCGCCGCGCAGGCGATGGGTGCCGACCTGGCCTACATCGGCACCCGCTTCATCGCGACGTGCGAATCCAATGCCGGCGACGCCTACAAGTCGATGATCGTCGGCGCGAGCGCAGCCGACATCGTGTACACGCCGCTGTTCTCCGGCGTGCACGGCAATTACCTGAAGCCATCGGTCGTTGCCGCGGGCCTCGATCCGGACAACCTGCCCGCGCCGGACCCCGGCGCGAGCTACCGCCGGCGCGACGACCGTCCGCCGGCCTGGAAGACCATATGGGGCGCGGGGCAGGGCGTCGGCGCGATCGACGCAGTCGAGCCGGTGGCCACCGTGGTCGCGAGGCTCCGTTCGGAATACGATGCGGCGCGCCGTGCGTTGGCCGAAAGCGGATACAAGGAGTGAATGCAGTGGACTACCAGACCATCACCTGCTCGATCGATGCGGGCATCGCCCGCATCACGCTCAACCGGCCCGACCGGCTCAATGCGTTCAACGTGCGCATGCAGGACGAACTGTTCGATGCATTCGATCGCATCGACGCGCCCGGAAGCGGCGCGCGCGTGCTGCTGCTGGGCGCGAACGGGCGTGGCTTCTGCTCGGGCGTCGATCTCACCGATCGCAAGCCGCTGCCGGACGGGCAGAAGCACGACCTCGGGGCTTCGCTCGAGGCGAAGAATCCGTTGTTCTCCCGGCTCTACCATTCGCCGATCCCGGTCGTGTGCGCGGTCAACGGCGTGGCGGCGGGCATGGGCGTCGGCCTCGCGCTTGCCTGCGACATCGTCGTCGCCGCGCGGGGTGCGAGCTTCGTGCTCGCATTCAGCCGCATCGGCCTGATGCCCGACTGCGGCGTGAGCTACTTCCTGCCGCGCCTGATCGGACCGGCACGCGCCAATGCCTGTGCGCTGCTCGGCGAGAAGATCGGCGCGGAGCAGGCACAGGCCTGGGGCATGGTCTGGAGGGTGGTCGACGACGCGGCGTTGCCGGACGAGTCGCTCGCGATCGCGCAACGGCTCGCGGCTGGTCCGACACGCTCGTATCGACGCATCTCGGCAACGATCAAGGCGGGCATCGAGACTTCCCTGGAGCACATCCTGCAGCAGGAGGCCGACGGACAGCGTGAACTGGGCTTCACCGAAGACTACGCCGAAGGCGTGCTGGCCTTCCTGGAGAAGCGCCCCGCGAAGTTCAACGGGCGCTGACCTTGGCGGCCTCATCACGGGCAGCTGGTCCTCCCGATCGATCGCCGCTTCGCATGCCGTTGCCGGCACTGGTCGAGGCGATCAGCACCGGCCGCCAGTGCCGGGTCGAGTACGCGCAGGCCTGCATCGACCAGGCACTGGCGGTGGAGCCGCTGATCCATGCGTTCAAGGCGATCGACCCGGCCATGATCCGCGCGCACGCGCAGGCTGCCGGCAGCGCGGACGCCGGGGCGCCTTCCGGGCTGCTTGCCGGCGTGCCGTTCGGCGTGAAGGACATCATCGACGTGCGCGGACGGGTCACCGGCATGGGTTCGCCGATCCATGACCGATCGGTCGCCGCCGCCGATGCGCCGCTGGTCGCGCGGCTGCAGGCAGCCGGTGGGTTCGTGTTCGGCAAGACGGTCACCACCGAGTTCGCCTTCATGCACCCGCGCGAGACGCGCAACCCGTGGAATGCCGCGCATACGCCTGGCGGCTCGTCCAGCGGATCGGCGGCGGCGGTTGCTGCGGGCTGTGTCCCTGCGGCCCTGGCGACGCAGACCAACGGATCGGTGATCCGTCCCGCGGCGTTCTGCGGCATCGTCGGCTTCAAGCCGAGCCATGGCGCGTTCCCGGTGCAGGGGGTGCTGAGCTATGCGCCGACGCTCGACCAGGCGGGTTGCTATGCGCGATCGGTCGATGGCGTCGCCCGGGTCGCGCAGGTGCTGGCCGAGCCCGGCTTCGGCCTCGATGCCGGCGCGCTGCCGGGCGCGTCCCCGGGCGAGGACGGCGCCGGTGGTCCGCGCCTGGCAGTCATCCGCAGCCCGGTGTGGGCGCGCGCCTCGGCGGCGATGCAGTCGTCATTCGAACGCGCGCAGTCGTTGCTGTCGGGCGCGGGCGCCCGGGTCGAATGCCCCGATCTCCCGGCTGACTTCGAGCGCGCGCACGATGTCCACCGCGTGATCATGGGCCGCGAGGCGGTGCGCTATTTCGAGCCGGTGCAGGCGCGGCACCGCAGCCTGATCAGCGACTGGCTGAACGGATACCTCGACGAGGCTGCGGCGATCGGCGAGGCGGAGTATCAGGACGCGCTGGGCGCACGCGACCGGCTGCGCGAGGCGTTCGCACGCATCATGTCCGGATTCGATGCCGTGCTGACGCCGCCGGCGATCGGCGAAGCGCCAGAGGGCATCCAGACCAGTGGCGACCCGGTGTTCTGTTCGATCTGGACGCTGCTCGGCACGCCAGCCATCACCCTGCCCACAGGCTTCGGACCCGCAGGGCTGCCGCTCGGGCTGCAACTGGTCGCTACCGAGCGCGGCGACGCTGCCCTGCTCGGGGTTGCCGGTTGGTGCGAATCGCAGTTCGGGTTCCCGGGGCTGCCACCGGCGGCGTGACAGTCGTGGATGGCTCAGGCGGGACGCGGGCGTCGCGCCTCGACCCAGCGCAGGATGTCCTGCATGCCCATTGCGCCGGGCTGCCGCGCGACTTCGCGTCCATCGATGAACAGCACCAGCGTCGGTATGCTGCGGATCGCGAACCGGTTGCCGAGTGCCGGCTCCGCCTCGGTATCGACCTTGCCCAGACGGATGCCCGGTTCCAGCCGGGACGCCGCCTGCTCGAACTGCGGGGCCATCGTCCTGCAGGGGCCGCACCAGGGGGCCCAGAAGTCCACCAGCAGCGGGATGTCGTTGCGTGCCAGCTGGCGGTCGAAGCTGGCGCTGGTCAGCGCGACCGGCTTTCCGATGAACAGCGGCTGGTGACACTGACCGCAGCGCGGCTGCTGCTCCAGCTTCGCGGCAGGCATGCGGTTCACCGCCTGGCAGTGCGGGCAGCAGAGATGCAACGGATCGTTCATCGGGGACTCCGGCGCTGTGGCGACATCCATTGAACGTGGAGGCCGCTCACGCAGTATCAAGCCTTGCGATGGCGCGTCGGGGCACTGCCCTGCTGGCGTATCCGGGCGAGCGCCGCACTCAGCGGACGGACTGCCCGTCGCCGAGCCAGGCGAGCCCTTCCAGAAGCCCGAGCACGTCGGCGAGCCAGCGTGCAAAGTCGGTGAACGTGCCGGGCTGTTGCTGCAGGTCGCCGACCTGGTCGTCGGGGAACAGCAGCCATGCGGGCTCGAACAGCGGTGGGCCGTCGGTCGTGGCGGACTGCATCGGATGGATCGCCGCCTGCAGGCGTGCCTCCGTGCCGTCCAGCGCCTCGTAGCGGTCGAAGTAGGTCCGGATCGATCCGGACCATGCGTCGGCTTCGTTGAACGGTGC
>CAIQON010000104.1 GCA_903873475.1 uncultured bacterium | reverse complement strand
GCACGATGGCCAGGATCGATGCGGCCAGTGCCGCGGGCATTCGGTTCAAGGTGTACCTCTCATCTCGAAAACGTCCAGGGTCGACGACGGCCCGTCAGGCGCGGCTCGAGCCGCGCACGCGCGCCGGCCGGCCGGCCACGTTCAGGCTTCTCCGCGGTAGGCGGCGATCCGCTGCTTCAGGCCCGGCCTCACCACCGAGCGAACCAGGTCGGCGAGGTCGGCATCGGCGGCCTGCGCAGCCTGCCCCGAAGTATTGCGCAGCGCGAGCGCGGCCGAGGTGGCATCCAGCCGCCCGAACCGGCCGTTGGTCGCCTCGACCTCGGCGGCGAAGCCCTCGGCCGAATCCACGAGCCCGGTCAGCAGTCCGATCGCCAGCGCCTGCGCGCTGTCGACCACCTCGCCGGACAGCAGGATGCCGCGCGCGGCCTGCTGCCCGATCAGCGCGGCCAGCGCCCGCGTGCCGAGCGCGAGGCCGAACTGGAAGCCGGGAAAGCGCAGCCGCGTGGACGGCAGGCCCACGCGGAAGGTGCAGGCAGCAGCCATGTCGGCCCCGGCGCCGAACGCGCCGCCCTGCACGCAGGCAAGCGTCACGCAGGGCAGTGCACGCAACTTCTGCAGCATCTGCTCGATGGCCACGAAGCGCCAGAGGAGTTCACCGTCGCCGAGCGACTGGTAGCCATGGAAGTCGAAACCCGCGCAGAAGCTGCGGCCACTGCCTTCGAGCACCAGCAGGCGCGGCGGGTCGGCAGCGACGGCGTCGAGCGCGGACACGATGCCGTCCACCATCTCGGCGTCGAGCGCGTTCGCCTTGTCGGCGCGCTCCAGGCGCAGCGTGCGTACGCCGGCGCCGGGCTGTGAAAGCAGCGTCACCCGAGCCATTCGCGCTCCACTTCCTCATCGTGCTCGCCGAGCGCCGGGGGCTGGCGGTACACCCGGAAATCGAAGCCACCGATCTGCACCGGGAAACCGACGGTGCGCGTCTGCCGGCCGTTGGGCAAGGTCATCGGATGCACCAGCCCGAGATGCGCAACCTGCGGGTCGTCCAGGATCTCCGCGTAGTCATTGATCGGCGCGTATGGCACGCCGCGCCGGTCGAACTCGGCAAGCCAGTACGCCACCGGCTTCGTGCCGAACACCGGCTGCAGGAGGTCGAACAACTCGGCCTGGTTGCGGGCGCGCTGCTCCTGCGTGGTGAAACGTGCATCGCCCTTCAGCGCATCGAGCCCGACCGCCTCGCAGACCGAATGCCACAGCTTGTCGTTGCCCGCTGCGATCACGAACGGCGCATCGGAGGCATTGAAGCCGCGGTAGGGCGCATTGCGCGGATGCGCCGAACCGAGCGGCTGCGGAATACGGCCCGTGCCGAAGAACTCGCTGGTCTGCAACTGCGCGATGCCGAGCAGTCCGCCCAGCATCGAGCAGTCGACCCGCGTGCCCTGCCCGCTCGCGCGCGCAGCCATCACCGCGGCCAGCGTCGTGTAGGCGGCATACAGGCCTGCGACGAAATCGCCGACCGGCACGCCTGCCTTGACCGCCGGCCGGCCCGGCTCGCCGGTGACGCTCATCAGCCCGCTGGCCGCCTGGATCGTGACATCGAACGCGCCGCGCCCGGCGTACGGCCCGGTCTGGCCGTAACCGGTCAGCGACGTGTAGACGAGCTTCGGGTTCTGCGCGCGCAGCGCGTCGTAGCCGAGGCCCAGGCGGTCGAGCACGCCGGGGCGGAAGTTCTCGACGACGACATCGGCGACCGCCGCCAGCCGGCGCAGCCTGGCGACGGCCGCGGCATCCTTGAGATCGACCGCGATGCTGCGCTTGTTCCGGTTGACCGACGCAAAGTTCTCGGAATAGCGGCCAGCCGACGCATCAGGCCCTTCGGTCATCGGCGGCCAGCGGCGCATGTCGTCCCCGCCGTCGGGCTTCTCGACCTTCACCACGTCGGCACCGAGGTCGGCCAGCAGCATCGCGCAGAACGGGCCGGCTGCGATCTGGCCGAACTCGAGCACGCGGATGCCGGACAGGGGCCCGGGATGACCGGCAGCCGGCGTGCTGGCGGATGAATCGGCGGGGCCGTCGGCGGTCATGCGTCGGGCGAGGCGGGAGGGATCGAAGCGATGCGCATGCCCGAGTCTAGTGGATTGCCGCACCGATGGTATCGTGCGCGCAACGAGGAGAATCCCATGGTCCGATACCTCAGCGAAGCCGACATCCGCTCGGTGCTGACGATGCCGATGGCGATCGAGCGCGTCGAACAGGCGTTCGTCGATCGCGCGAACGGCAAGGCCTTCGACATCGCGCGCCGGCGCACGCGGCAGCCCGGGGGGCACCTGCACATCGTGCAGGGCGCGGCACCGGAGATCAACACGATCGGCTACAAGGCCTACTACGTCCGGCCCGATCGCTCGCGCACCTTCCTGGTCCACCTGATCAACCATGCGCAGGGCAACCTCGAGGCGATCCTCGAAGCGAACTGGATGGGCCGGATGCGAACCGGCGCGGCGACCGGTGTCGCCGCCAGGCATCTGTCGCGCCCGGAATCGTCCGTGGTCGGGCTGTTCGGCTCGGGCCAGCATGCGGTGACCCAGCTCGAAGCCACCTGTGCGGTACGCGACATCCGCGAGGTGAAGGTGTTCGGCCGCAACCCGGAGCGGGTGAAGGCGTTCTGCGAACAGATGTCGGAGAAGGTCGGCACCACGGTGCGCCCCGCCGTCTCGCGCGAAGAGACGGTGCGCGGGTCGGACATCATCGTCACCATGACCAAGTCGGACGAACCACTGTTCGACGGACGATGGCTCGAGCCCGGGCAGTTCATCTCGGCGACCGGTGCCAATGCCCTCAACCGCCGGGAGATCGACCTCGCCAGCGTCAGGCGGGCCGACCTGATCGTCGTCGACTCGGTCGAGGTGGCAGCGGGCGAATGCGGGGACCTGCTCGCCGGAGTCGAAGCCGGCATCATCTACTGGGAGAACATCCCGACCCTGGGCGATGTGATCATCGGACGGCGCCAGGGACGCACCTCCCCGGAGCAGGTGACACTGTACGAGTCGCACGGCATGGCGCTGCAGGACCTGTATACCGGGCGCCGGGTACTCGAACTCGCGGCCGCGAAAGGAATCGGCACGGAACTGCCGATGGGATGAACCGAACGATGAACCGCGTGATCACGCGCGGCTCGACTGCACCTGGAGGATTCATGACTGACGGACGATTCACGATCGGATTCATCGGCCTGGGCAACATGGGCCGGCCGATGACCACCCGCCTGGCGGGCGCGGGCCACCGACTGCTGCTGCTCGACCTCGACCGCACGCTCACCGAGGCGCTGGCGACCGAACTCGGGCAGCAGGCCGCCGGGTCGCTCGCGGCACTCGGGGCAGGCTGCGACGTGGTGATCACGATGCTGCCCGATGGCAGGACGGTGCAGCGGGTGCTGCTCGGTGAGGCTGGCGATGGCGTCGGCGCAGTGGCCGGCTCGCTGAAGAAGGGCGCGACGGTGATCGACATGAGTTCGTCCTCGCCGGTCGGTACGCGCGAGCTGGGCGAGCGGCTGGCAAAGATGGACATCCGCTTCATCGACGCACCGGTGTCGGGCGGCGTGCGCCGTGCGGTGGACGGCACGCTGGCGATCATGGTGGGCGGCGACCCTGCTGCGATCGAGGCGATGCGCCCGGTGTTCGCGCCGATGGGCAAGCCACTGGTCGCCGGCGGCCTCGGCGCCGGCCACGCGATCAAGGCGCTGAACAACTACGTATCGGCCGCCGGCCTGCTCGCGGCGTGCGAAGCCGTGCGCGCGGCCTCGCGCTTCGGGCTGGACCCCGCCACGGTGGTCGACATCATCAACGCCTCGACCGGCGTGAACAACAGCACGCTGGTCAAGATGAAACCGTTCGTGCTGTCCGGCACCTATGCCGACGGCTTCGGCCTCGCGCTGATGGCCAAGGACCTGCGCACTGCGCTCGAGGTGGCCGAGGCCACCGGCATGCAGACCGCGCTCGCCGAAACGGTGGTGCGGGTGTGGAACGACGCCGAACAGACGCTCGGCGCGGCGAAGGACACCTCGGTGCACCACACCGCGATCGACCGCTACCTGGGCCTGCTCGAGGCCGACTGAGCCGCCGGACCGCGCCCTGTTGCAGGCCTGGCCGGCCCTGCTCAGCCCATCGCCTTCATGATCGCGTACAGCGCATCCTGCGCCTCGAAGCCGATGCCGGGGCGATCGGGCAGGCGCAACCAGCCGGCCTCGACCTGCGCATCGTCGGCGAACCCGGCAAAGGCACCGAACACGCCGGGATAGGCTTCACAGCCGCCCAGCCCGAAGCCGCCGACGACATGCAGCGTCATCTGGTTGCCGCCGTGCGGGAACACCCGGCTGCGATCCCAGCCATGCCGCTTCATCATCTCGAGCGTACGTGCGAACTGCACGATGCCGTAGCTCTGCGGCACGTCGATCTGGATGAAGTCGCGCGCCGGCTGCAGCCCGCCAAAGCGGATCAGGTTCTCGATGTCCTGGGTCGAGAAAAGGTTTTCGCCCGTGCCGATCGCCGCGCCGTAGGTGCCGGAGAACTCCGACAACAGCGCGTAATCGAGGGGGTCGGTCGGCTCCTCGAACCACTTGAGCTGGTAGCGGCCGAATGCCTTCGCATAGGCGAGCGAGCGGTCCCGGTCGAAGCCGGCGTTGGCATCGACCGCGAGCCGCTTCGAATCGCCGACCAGTTCCAGGGCCGCCTCGACCCTGCGGATATCCTCTTCGAGCGGGGCGCCGCCGACCTTGATCTTCATCACGTCGTAGCCCTGCCCGAACTTCATCCGGATCTCGTCGAGCAGTTCGGGGATGCCTTTGCCGGGCTCGTACCAGCCGCCGCCGACGTAGCACGGGATCTTCTCCAGCACCGTGCCGCCGCTGTAGCGCTCGGCCAGCACCCGGTGCAACGGCTTGCGCTCGATCTTGGCGACCGCATCCCAGACCGCGACCTCGATGGTGCCGATCGCGACCGACCGTTCGGTATGGCCACCGGGCTTCTCGCGCTGCATCATCGCGGCGAGTACCCTGGCCGGGTCGATGTTGGCACCGGACGCGTCGAGCAGCGAATCGGGGGGCGCGTTCAGGATGCGCGGGATGAACCGGTCGCGCATCTGCGCCCCGCACGCGTAGCGGCCGGTGGAGTTGAACGAATAGCCGACCACCGGCCGTCCATCGCGCACCTGGTCGGTAAGCACGGCGACCACCGATGTCGTCATCTCGCTGAAGTCGAACACCGCATTCCTCAGGCTGGACTTGAGCGGCACGGCAACTTCGCGGATGTCGGTGATGCGCATGGTCTGGGTTCCGTATCGGTGTGATCGAGTCTAGCAGTGCTCGCCGGGCTGTCCGGTGCCGGCTCCGGCGCGCCGCTGGCGCCGCATCTCGAACAGGCAGACCGCAGCCGAAGCGGCGACGTTCAGGGATTCCACGTCGGGGGCCTGGTCGATTGCCACCAGCGCGCCGCACTCGGCAACGGCAGCCTCGACCGGCTCGCACAGCCCGGCTCCCTCGTGGCCGAACACCCAGGCGCAGCGCGGCTGCAGGTCGATCGAATCGAGCGTGACCATCGCATGCGACGAGGTGCCGAACAGCGGCACGCCGAGCGACCGGCAGCAGAGCGCGAGGTCGTCGACGCTGGCGAGGTTGAGCAGCGCATGCGCACCCATCGCGGCGCGCATCACCTTCGGCGACCAGAAGGCCGCCGTCCCGGGCCCGGCCACCGCATGGCGTACGCCCGCCGCGGCGCAGGTGCGCAGGATCGCACCGACATTGCCGGGGTCCTGCAGGCGGTCGAGCAGCACCACGTCCTGCCCGCGCATCGCATCGAGGTCGCCATCGCGCGGCATGATCTCGGCCACCAGCCTCGACGGCGAGTCGAGGCCGGACAGCTGGTCCAGCAGCGAGGCCGGAAACGCGAGGATCTCGATGTCCCGGGCGCGCGCCTCGTCGAGCACGCGGGTCACTGCGGGCCAGCGTGCCGGCTGCTCGATTGCAGCCGCGTCCACCGCCAGCGCGGCCACCGCATGGTCGCGCTCGAGCCAGGTCCCGATCAGGTGATCGCCTTCGAGCAACGTCCGGTTGGAGCGGGTCCGCTCGCGCGGTTCGGTTGCCAGGCGGCGCAACCGCTGGAACGTCGGGTTGGCCCGCGACGTGATCTGTATGACATCACTCATCGTCCGATGATAGCAACCGGCATGGACCGCGTGCGCCCCCGGCCGGAATACGCGCAAAGGAGGCGGACCGCGCCGCGGCCGCGCGCCTATACTCGGCTCGCGAACCCTCCGTCCACAGGCAGCCGGTCCACCTGCGCGGGGCGGCCCGTTTCAACCAAAGGAGACCTCCGCATGACGATCTCGATGTACGCCGCCTCCGTCCCCGTGTTCAAGCGCAACCTTGCCAACCTCGCCGCGATCCTGGACAAGGCGGCCGCGCACTGCGCCGCCCACCACATCACCGAACCGGCGGTGCTGCATGCACGGCTGTTCCCCGACATGTTCACCTTCACCAGGCAGGTGCAGGTCGCCGCCGACTTCGCGAAAGCGGGCGTCGGTCGCCTCGCCGGCGCCGAGCCGCCGAAGTTCGAAGACACCGAGCAGTCGTTCGCCGACCTGAAGGCACGCGTGGAGAACACCATCGCCTACATCGACACCTTCACCGCCGCGCAGATCGACGGCAGCGAAGAGCGGCAGGTGTCGTACATGATGGGCAAGTTTCCCATCGACATGAAGGGCCAGGCCTATCTGCTCGGGTTCATCGTGCCGAACTTCTACTTCCACTACACGACCGCATACAACCTGCTGCGGCACAACGGGCTGGCGATCGGCAAGGGCGACTTC
>CAIQON010000103.1 GCA_903873475.1 uncultured bacterium | reverse complement strand
CACCGAGGTCGACCAGCAGCACCCCGTTGCCGCCGGAGATCGTCGTTGCCGCCGCACGCCGGCCGCGCGGCAGCCGCCGCGTGCGCAGCAGCATCGCCGTCTCGTACAGTTCGTTGCAGTCGTCGACGCGGATGATCCCGCACTGGCGCAGCGCTGCATCGCAGATGTCGTCGGCCCCGGCCATCGCCCCGGTATGCGAGGCCGCCGCATGGCTGCCGGCAGCCGTCCGCCCGAGCTTGACCATCACGATCGGCTTTGCCTTCGCCGCCGCGCGGCCTGCGGCTTCGACCAGCCGCGCACCGTCGGGGATATGCTCGGCCAGCACCATGATGACGTCGGTCGATTCGTCCTCGACCATGAAATCGATGAAGTCGATGATGTTCAGGTCGGCCGAGTTGCCGCAGCTCACTTCGTAGCTGATGCCGATGCCCGCTTCCTGGGCGCGCCACATCACGTTCACCTGGCCGGCGCCGCCACTCTGCGCGACCACCCCCACGTTGCCCGCCGGCCGCCGCTTCGCCACGGTCGCCGAGGTGGTCATCGTGAAGCCATCGACGAAGTTCACCATGCCGTTGCAGTTCGGTCCCATGACGCGCAGCCCGGTGCGCCGCGCAAGGGCGGTGATCTCAGCCTGCAGCGCCCGGCCTTCGGCGGTGCCGGTCTCGGCGAAGCCACCCGAGTAGACGGTTGCGAAGCGCGCACCGCGCGCTGCGCAGGCCTCCAGGATCGGCAGCACCTGGCCGGTCGGCACGACGATGCCGACATGGTCCGGTGCCTCGGGCAGGTCCGCCACCGACGGATGGCAGCGCCGCCCGCCGACCTCGGTAAAGCGCGGGTTGACCGGGTACACGGTGCCGCCATAACCGAAGTTGGCGAGCCGCATCAGAACCTTGCCGGCGAAACGCGATCGGTCGTCGGTGGCACCGACCAGTGCGACCGAGCGCGGCGAGAAGAAGCGTGCGAGGTCCGCACGCGGCGCCTGCGCGCCGGGTGCCGGCGCATCGGGTGCGGCCTGCGTCTGCTTCGACATGCGTGCTCATCCTCCGTGGCGGGCGGCCTGCCGGCGCATGTATTCATGCGTTCCACGCCGTGCTCCACCCGCATGGCCGAGCGTACCGCAGCACGGGACCCACCGCAAAGATGCTCCGCCGCTCAGCCTTCTGGCTTGATGCCTGCCCGCTTCACCACGCGGCCGAACACTTCGAGATCGCCGCGGATCTGCTTCGCGTAGTCCTCCGGCGAATTCGGGGCCACCGCCTCGAAGCCCTGGGATTCGAACCGCTGGCGGAAGTCCGGCGACTTCAATGCCGCATTGACCTGTGAATTGAGACGTACCACGACATCGCGCGGCAGGCCGGCCGGGCCCACGAGCCCATAGCTGCCCTCGACCGGATGCACCTTGAGCCCCGCTTCGAGCAGGGTCGGCAGTGCCTTCGCACCCTCCGGCCGCGTCGCACCGGTGGCAGCGAGCAGGCGCAACCGGCCAGCCTTCGCCGAACTCTCTGCCTGCGGCAGCGTGAGGAAGGCGAGGTCGATCTCGCCGCCGATCAGGGCCGCGAGTGCCGGGGCGATGCCCTTGTAGGCGACATGCACCATCTCGACGCCCGGGGTAGCGCTCTGCAGGGCCTCGGCGATCAGGTGCGAGATCGAGCCCACGCCGGACGAGCCGTAGTTCAGCTTGCCACGGCGCTCGCGTGCGATGCGTACCAGGTCCTGCGTCGTCTTCGCCGGTACCGAGGGATGCACAGCCAGCACGTAGTGCGTCACCGCGACCGAGGCGATCGGCGTGACGTCCTTCAGCGGGTCGTAGCGCAGCTTCGGATCGATCACCGGCGACAGCACCAGGCTGCCGAGGCTGCCCACGCCGAGGGTGTAGCCGTCGGGCACCGCGCGCACCATCACCTCCATGCCGATCGAACCGCCGGCTCCGCCCCGATTGTCGATCAGCACCGGCTGGCCCAGGCCTTCGGACAGCCGCTGGCCGAGCGTGCGCCCGACCGCGTCGACCGGGCCGCCGGCCGCGAACGGAACCACGATGCGTACCGGCTTGGCCGGATAGGCAACCGGCTGGGCCAGCACCGCGCCGGCCGACCACGCCAGGCTGGCCGCGGCCAGCCCCAGCCGTGCCGCCAGGCGCCACGCCTGCACAGCGCGCGCGCCACCGACACCGCCGATCGTCATTCCGCGTCGTACCCGGGCAGCACCCGCATGTCGATCACGCACACCCCGCCTGCCTTGACATGGGCCAGCCCGCGCTCGATCGCAGGACGCATCTCGGCGAAGTCCTTGACCGGGCCGATGCCGAGCGCCCCCTGCGCGGTACCCATCGCGGCGAGATCGATGTCCGGATCGTCGATACGCTGGCCGATCCAGCGGTTCTCCGGGGGGCGGCCGCGCTTGACCGCGATCGCCTCCTGGTGGCGTTCGTCGTTGAAGTACGACCGGTTGTTGCAGATCACGAACAGCGCCGGAATCTTGTAGTGGGTCGCGGTCCAGATCGCGGTGTTGCCCATCAGGAAGTCGCCGTCGCCCATGATGCCCAGAGCGATCCGGCCGCTGTCCTTGATCGCGAGCGCGCCGCCGACGGTGATGCCGGGGCCGGCGCCCACGCCCGCGCCGCCGTCGACGCCGATGTAGTCGAGCGGATGCTTGAACGGCAGATACGAGCCGTGCCAGCCCAGCGGCAAGCGGGTCACGCAATAGTCGACACCCTCGAGCGCCGCGCGCAGCGCATCGCCCACGCCCTGCAGCGTGACGGCGCTGGTCGATGCAACCTTGCCCGCTGCTGCCTTCGGCACCGGTACCGTCGACTTGCGTGGCTGCACCGCGTCCAGCAGCAGCGGCACGGCAGCGTCCGGCTCGCACATCAGCAGCAGGTCGACCGGCGGCAGCACGTGGTAATCCATGCTCCAGCCGCGATGGTTGTGCTGGTCGCAGGACACCTGGATCACCTTGGCACCGACCGGCTTGTCGCCGAACGCCTGCTTGAAGGTGCCGCCGAGGTCGAGCCAGTCGAGCGACAGGATGACATCCGCGTCGCGCAGCGCCTCGGCCGCCTCGGGCCCGAGGCGGGTTCCGGGCGGGCCGACGTGCAGCGGGGGGTCGGTCGGGCACGACGCCGCCCGTTTGATGTGGCTGACCGATT
>CAIQON010000102.1 GCA_903873475.1 uncultured bacterium | reverse complement strand
GACCAGGCCATCGTCTGCAACATCGGCCACTTCGACAACGAGATCGACGTCGCGTCGGTCGAGCAGTACAAGTGGGAAGAGATCAAGCCGCAGGTCGACCACGTGATCTTCCCGGACGGCAAGCGCATCATCATGCTGGCCAAGGGCCGCCTGGTGAACCTGGGCTGCGGTACCGGCCACCCGTCGTACGTGATGAGCTCGTCGTTCGCGAACCAGACGATCGCCCAGATCGAGCTGTTCACCCAGACCGACAAGTACCCGGTCGGCGTGTACGTCCTGCCCAAGCACCTCGACGAGAAGGTCGCGCGCCTGCAGCTGAAGAAGCTGAATGCCCAGCTGACCGAGCTTTCCGACACCCAGGCCCGCTACATCGGCGTGAAGAAGGAAGGTCCGTACAAGCAGGAGCAGTACCGCTACTGATCGCGGCCGCCGCCCCGGCCTGCCATGCCGGGGCGGTGATTTCGCCATCCTGCGTGCTGGCCCACCCGGGGGCGGCAGATTCGCCGCGTCAGGCCACTACCCAGGCCGGTTGAAGGAACAGACATGCAGAACCAGCGCGCATTCGACAGGACGTTCAGTTTCGAATTCTTCCCGCCGAAGACGCCCGAAGGCGTCGCCAGGCTGCGGGCCACGCGCGAACAGCTGGCACAGCTCAAGCCCAAGTTCTTTTCGGTGACCTTCGGCGCCGGCGGCTCGACCCGCGACCGCACGCTGGAGACGGTGATCGAGATCCAGTCCTCGGGCAACGAGGCAGCGCCGCACCTGTCCTGCATCGGGTCCACCCGCGAGAACATCACCGCGATCCTCGAGCAGTACAAGGCCAACGGCATCCGCCACATCGTCGCGCTGCGCGGCGACCTGCCGTCCGGCACCGTCGATGCCGGCGAGTTCCGCTACGCAAACGAACTGGTCGCCTTCATCCGCCAGCAGACCGGCGACTGGTTCCATATCGAGGTAGCCGCCTATCCCGAGGTGCATCCGCAGGCCCGCTCGCCGAAGGACGACCTCGCCAACTTCAAACGCAAGGTCGACGCCGGCGCGAACTCGGCGATCACCCAGTACTTCTTCAACAGCGACGCCTACTTCGACTTCGTCGACCGCTGCGAGGCCGCCGGCGTGACGATCCCGATCGTCCCGGGCATCATGCCGATCGGCAACTACACCCAGCTCGCCCGCTTCTCGGAGATGTGCGGCGCCGACATCCCGCGCTGGATGCGGCTGCGGCTGCAGGAGTTCGGCGACGACAAGGCGTCGATCCGTGCGTTCGGGCTGGACGTCATCACCGACATGTGCGATCGCCTGCTGCAGGCCGGCGCGCCGGGGCTGCACTTCTACTCCCTGAACCAGGCAGGCCTCACGACCACCATCTGGCAGCGGCTCGGGCTGTAGCGCCGCCCCCCTGGTCAGCGCACCATCGAGAAACGCACCGTCTCTTCGTTGTCCGTCGACGTATGGCCGAACGAGACGCGGCCACGACCGCGCAGCATCACCTCCTCGCGCAGAAGCACGATCTCGGGTTCTCCGTCGAAGGTGACGAAGGTACCGTTGGTGCTCTGGTCGACCAGGAAGAACTTGTCGCGGCGCCGCTCGATGCGCGCATGCTGGCGAGACGCCTGAGGGTCGGCCACCACGATCGCACACCTCGGGTCGCGCCCGAGCACCACGCCCGGATGCTCGGGCTCGAGCACCAGCGCGAACTCCCCGCGTTCGAGCCTCAGGGACCTGGGCACGATCATCGAGATGCTTGCGATGTTCGGCTGCATCGTGATCGCCATGGTCAGGTCTTCGCTGGCCTGCCAGATCACCTCGAACACCGAGATCGCCTCCCCCTTGCCCTTGACCGCCAGCGCGGCGATCTCGCGCGTCGAGATGCGCAGCAGGTCGGGCAGGCGCGCGACCGTCGAGCCGGTCGTCATGATCTGGTTGGCCTTGGCAATCGCGGTCATGCGCGAGGCCACGTTGACCGTATCCCCGAACAGGTCGCCGTTCTCCTCGATCACCGGCCCGGCATGGAAGCCGACGCGGATCGCACGTGAATGGGTACCCGGCTGCATCTGCGAGTCGGAGACCCGCTGGATGGCGAGCTCGCCCACCCGGACCTGCATCTCGGTCGCGGCAAGGTAGGCGTGCTCCGCGTCCGGGAACACGCACATGATCTCGTCGCCGATGATCTTCACTACCCGGCCGCGCGAATCGACCGCTGCATCGCGCATGCAGCGCAGGCAGGCGTCGATCAGCGCCTTGGCAGTCTGGTCACCGAACAGTTCGTAAAGGCGCGTGCTGCCCGCGACGTCCGCGAACAGGATCGCGACGTCCATCCGCCTGTGCGGAGTACCGGGATTTCGGGTCTGGGCGGATTCGTCGTTCACGTTGCTGCGCGTGTCCTAGGGCGGGTTCACCGGCAGGCGGCTCCCCCGGAGAGCCCGGATTGCCGGGCCTTGAAAGGCGACCGGGCCCCTCTTCCGCCAAGAGTAGCGCCGACCGGGTCTGCCGGGTAGCCCCGTCGGCTGACGAACAGCCGTTCCGGCCCTGCAAGGACGAAGGGCCCGCCATAGGCGAGCCCCCGCGTACCGTGGCAACGACCCGGGCGGGATCAGGCGGCGCGTGCGACCTTCGCCCGATCCTTCTTCTGCTGCGCGATGCTGGCGTGAAGCGTGGCATACGCAGCATGGGCCGCGCCCTGCGATTCACCGACATGGATCTTCGCGCCCTGATCGGACATGGCCTGGTCCAGCGCGGACAGGCAGAGCATCACGTTCTCGGTGCGGCAGGAATAGCCCATCAGGCCAATACGCCAGATCTTGCCAGCCAGCGGGCCGAGGCCGGCACCGATCTCGATGTTGTACTCGTTCAGCAGGTCGCGGCGAACCTTCGCCTCGTCGATGCCGGTCGGGCAGACGACGGCGTTCATCTGCGGCAGCTGGTACTCCGGCTTGACCAGGAACTCGAGTTCCATCGACTCGAGGCCTGCCTTCAGCGCCACATGGTGCCGATGCGCGCGCGCCCAGCAGTTCTCCAGGCCTTCCTCGCGGATCAGCACGAGCGCCTCGTGCAGGGCGAACAGCGAGTTGGTAGGGGCAGTGTGATGGTAGGTACGCACCGGCGCGCCAGCCGTGCCGCCGCCGCCGCCGTTCCAGTAGCTGAGCAGCAGGTTCATGTCCATGAACCAGCTGTGGATCTTGTCCTTGCGCGCCTTCACATGCGCGACCACGCGCTCCGAGAACGACACCGGCGACAGGCCGGGCGTGCACGACAGGCATTTCTGGCTGGCGGAATAGATCGCGTCGATGCCCCATTCGTCGACCAGCACCGGCACGCCGGCCAGCGAAGTCACCGCATCGACGATGGTCAGCGCGTCGTACCTGTGCGCGATCTCGACCAGGGTCTTCGCATCCGAGCGCGCGCCGGTGGAGGTCTCGGCGTGCACGAACGCGACCACGCGTGCATCGCGGTTCGCCTTGAGGGCATCTTCGAGCTTCTCGGGGCTGACCGGCGAGCCCCAGTCGTCCTCGACCACGATCGGGATGCCGCCGCAGCGCTCGACGTTCTCGATCATGCGGCCGCCGAACACGCCGTTGCGGCAGACGATGACCTTGTCGCCGGGGGCGACCATGTTCACGAAGCAGTACTCCATGCCGACCGAGCCGGGACCGGACACCGGGAAGGTCAGCGGGTTCTTCGTCTGGTACACGTAGCGCAGCAGCGACTTCAGCTCTTCCATCATCTCGACGAAGACCGGATCGAGGTAGCCGATCGCAGGCTGACTCATCGTCGTCAGCACGCGCGGATGGATTTCGGTCGGACCAGGCCCCATCAGCGTGCGCTGCGGCGGGTGGAAAGAGGTGATGCGCTTGGACGGCGCGTACTGGAGACTCATCGTGTCACTCCCTTGGAGGGTGGACCCGAACGGCCCTTCGCCGTCGGGGCGAGATTTGAGCTTGATCGGCTTGCGGCTGCTCGCTTCAGCCACAATCTCGGAGGCGGTGATGCGACCGTCTGTCGCCAGTTCGATCTCGGTACCCCAGCGGGCAGGCACATAGCCGACCTTGATCCAGTGGCTGACCACGGCACGGTCGAGTTGCAGCCGGCGTGCCACCTCGGCCTGGCTGCCGAACAGGGCTACCAGACGGGTTGCGCAATTCTCTGAATTCGAGTCGACAGACATGTGCGGAGTCTAGCTCGTCAAATTTCTTTTGACAATATCGATCGACAAGAAATGCTGGCTGCGCGCTCGACCATGCAATGATGACGGCGATACCGTCTCCGAAGGGATACCGCGGATGAACGAAGCAGCGAAATGGACCGAGTATTACTCCCGCCTCGACTCACTGATGGCACCGAACGAGTACCTGCTGAAGATGCTGCTCGGCCGCTACGCAGGCAAGGTCGACCTGCTCGGCGGCGCGTCCTGGCGCACGGCGTTCCGCGGACGCCGCGTGCTCGACATGTCCTGTGGCGACGGACGCAACATCGTCCTGCTGCACAAGCTCGGTTTCGACATCAGCGCCACCGAGATTTCAGACGAGATCTGCGACAGCGTTCATCGCAATCTCGCGAATTCGGGCATCGACCTGGCGCGCGACCGGTTGCGCACCGGCTCCAATGCCGCCGTGCCCTTCGACAGCGCGAGCTTCGACTTCGTCATCTCCTGGAACGCGGTCTATTACCTGGATGACGAGTCCGACACCATCGACCGGGCGCTCGGCGAGGTCGCGCGGGTGCTGCAGCCGGGCGGCTGGTTCATCTGCAGCGTGCCCGGACCCCGGTGCTACTCCGTATTGGGCGCGCACCCGCTCGGAGGCTCACGCGTACGCCTGGAGCCCGCGGTCAACGCCGACTGGGGCGGCGGCCTGCAGAAAGACGCGATCTACCACCTGTTCCAGGATCCGGCCGAAGTCGGGCACTTGCTGGCACCGATGTTCGAACCGGTCCAGGTGTCGGAACTGCACTGGGACGGTTTCGGGGTGCCGCTGCACTACTTCATCTTCGCGGCTCGACGGCGTCCGGGATAGTCCTTCCGGCGGTCGCCGCAGGCCGCAGCGCAATGATCCCGGCGCGCTCCCCCGCACGGGCATCCATGGCCTGCTCCAGGTCCACGTCGACATCGAAACCGATGTCCACGGCAGCAGCGTCATCGGGCACCGCACCCGCCGCCACCGCCGCGAAATCGAACAGCGCGCGGTCGAGCAGGTGCGACGGCACCACGTTCATCAGGCTGCGGAAGATGGTCTCGACCCGCCCCGGGTTGCGTTTGTCCCATTCCCGCAGCATCGCCTTGACCTGCTTGCGCTGCAGGGTCTCCTGCGAGCCGCACAGGTCGCAGGGAATGATCGGGAACGCCCTCAGGTGCGCATAGGCCTCGAGATCGTCTTCCGACGCGTAGGCGAGCGGCCGGATCACGACATGCTTCCCGTCATCGGACACGAGCCTGGGCGGCATCGATTTCAGCTTGCCGCCGAAGAACAGGTTCAGGAAGAAAGTCTCGAGGATGTCGTCCCGGTGGTGGCCGAGCGCGATCTTCGTCGCGCCGATCTCCGATGCCACGCGGTACTGCACGCCACGACGCAGCCGCGATCAGAGCGAGCACATCGTCTTG
>CAIQON010000101.1 GCA_903873475.1 uncultured bacterium | reverse complement strand
GTGGCAGCCCTCGCAGGTCTTGATCAATTCAGGCACTTCGGCCCGCATGGCCTTTTCGTCGCCGCTGCGTGCCACCGCCAGCGCCTTCTTCGTTTCGCTCTGGAACCGTTCCACCGCCGCGCGGAATGCCGCAGGGTCCTTGAATACCTCGGGTAGCGCACGGGTCTCGCCACTCTCGCTCCCCGGGATGAAGCCTTCGCCGGCCGACGCCGACAGCGTGTCGAGTACGGTCACCGCCCTCAGGTAGACCGCCGCGTCGAACGGCCGCTGCCCCTTGATCATCTGGACCAGACTGCGCAGGTGCCACTGCTGAACCTGCATGGACCCCTTGCGAAACTGGATCGCCTGCTGTGGCGTCTGCGCCGATGCCACGCCGGCGCCGATCGACAGTGCCAGCCCGGCGGCGGCGACCAGACCTGCAAACATGCTTCGTACAACCTCGCGTTTCTTCGCCATTTTTCATCCCTGTTCCGTCATGAGTGCCGGTGAATCGTAGCAATCGGAGCGCCGAAAGTCACTGCACGGCAACGCCGATGCCGCCCCGTCGGGCGCAACGGTCGGCACGGCCGCACGGGTTCGACAGCGCGCGGGGAACCATCCGGCCTGCCTGATGTCATAAGCTTCGCGTGTTCTCTCACGTCATGCGATTATCCGCACGCAGGCTTCTGAAGACCGCGTGTCCGAACCTGTCTCCGCCGGTGCAAACCGGTCCCATGCAGCTTCACTCCAGACCAGAATGGCCAGACCCATGACCGACACCCTGGAACAACGCTCCGGCTCCGACGAACGGACGGGCGCAGAGAACGCACCGCTGGCACCGCGCCCTGCGGCGACCTTCCTCGACCTGCTGTCCGTCGAAGACCGGACGGCGATGATCGAGCGATGCACCCGCCGCGTGCTGGCACGGCGCCAGTTGCTGTTCACGCGGGGCGAGCCGCGCTCGTCGGTGTTCATCCTGCGCACCGGCCTGATCAAGCTGCAGCGCCAGACCGCTGCCGGCAACGAAGTCATCATCACCATCTGCGGCCCGGGCGAACTGATCGGGTTCAGCGGGCTGTCGAAGGCGACCGCGCGCGTCGCTTCGGCACAGGTGGTCGAGGCCGGCGAGGCATTCGTGATCGACGAGGCCGATTTCCGCGCGCTGCTGGCCGAGCGCCCGGCGATCGCGATGGCGGTGATCGAATCGCTGCGCTGGCGCATGGAATCGGTGGCCGATTCACTGACCGATGTCGTGTCCGAAGACGTGCCGAACCGGATCGTCCGCCTCCTGCAACGGCTGGCCGCAGGCAAGGGCGAGAGCCGCAACGGCGAATGGGCGCTGGACTTGCGGCTGACGCACCAGGAACTGGCGAACATGATCGGCGCCCGCCGGCAGACGGTGACCACCGCGCTCAATGAACTGCATCGTGACGGCGTGCTGCGTCGCGATCAGCATCGGGTGGTCATTCCGGCCCGGCCGGTCAAGGTCCAGGCGACGACGCGCAGCCTGTTCTGGGCGTCGGTTGCGGCGGGGGCCTCCATCCTTGCGATGGACTTCTCGGTGCTTTCCTGATCGCGGGTGACGGCCAGCAAGGCCGGGCCTGACCCGGGCTGAGGGGGCTGACCGACAGCCCGGACGACATTCAGTCGGCCCGGGTAGCCCCATCCAGGTCAGACGGCCGGTCGACGTCGCGCAGAATCCCCGCGTCATCGACCGGCAGCAGCACCAGACGCTCGCGATGACGGCTGAGGACGGTGCGCGCGCCCTCGTCGCCGCGGACCGCAGCCAGTTCAGCGCCCAGCGCTGCGCCGAACCCGACCGGATGGCCGCGTTCGCCGTGATGTGACGGCGCGACAATACCGTGTCCTGACGCGACCGCCTCGGCCACCGCCCGGATTGTCGCCGGCGACAGGAACGGCATGTCGCCCAGCGCAATCACCCAGCCCGCAGCGTGCGCCGTGGCGCGCACCCCTGCGGCCAGACTGTGTCCCATCCCGTCGATCGCTTCGGGACATTCGATCACCGGTACACCCGCGGCGCTGGCGACCTGGGCCATGCCGGTGCCGGGGCGCACCACGCAGACGACGTCCGGCCAGGCGTCGCGCGCAAGCGCGAGACTGGCTTCCCCGACCGTACGCCCGTCGGGCAGGCGTGCGGAGAGCTTGTCGCCACCGAAACGACGTCCGAAACCGGCCGCCAGCAACACGATTACCACGCCACGACCTGTCACGCCACGGCCTGCCGCGCCACCGCCGGCCGCGCCTGAGCCGTCGCGCCCGGCGCCTGCAGGAGCCGCGCCTCCCGCACCAGCCCCCGCAACGTCGACTCCGGCGCCGCCGGCGGGGCCGGGAGTGCCCGGCCCGGCACCGCGAAAGGCTCGAGCACTAAAGTGCCGGCCAGCCTTGCCGTTAACGGGTCGTCCATCCGAATGTGCGGTAGCGCACGGCATCCCCCAACGGAGTTTCACCCATGCTGAACCGAATGACTGTCGCCCAACGCCTGGGGGCATTTGCCCTGTTGCCGATGCTGGTGATCGTGGTAATGGCCGTGGTTGCATTACAGGGTGTGAGCCGGACCAATGAGTCCTTGCGCGTGGTGCACGAAGACCGCATGGTCTCACAGCAGCAGATCGCCGCGGTCATCGAGCTGCTGGGCCGGGCCCGCGCGGATGCGGCCTTCGCCCTGGTCGAAAACACCAGGGACGCCGGCGTGCTCCGCTCCGGGCGCATGCTGGCGCGCATTGCAGAGGCCGAACAGGCGCTGGCCGCCTACCTCGCGGTCGGCGCCACGCAAGAGGAAGTACAGCTGCAACAGCGAACGCTGCCCAGGCTCAAGCGCCTGATCGACGACGGCCTGAAACCGGCCGCCGAGGAGCTCAGGCAGGGGAGCATGGCCGCTGCGCGGACGATCATCACCAGCAACGTCGAGGCACCGTGGAGTGAACTGCGGGAAGCCATGACCGCCCTGGTCACGCTGCAGGTCGATGAGAGCCGCAGGGAGTACGAAGCCGCGACGGCGCGCTACGAGGTCACCCGCTGGTTGACGATCGGCGGGACGCTGGCCAGTGCCGTGTTCCTGCTGTTCTTCGGCATCCTGGTGAGCCGTTCCATCCTGCAGCCTGTCAGCGGGCTGCGCGATGCGCTGAATACGGCCCAGCGCGACAACGACCTGACCGTTCGTGCCCGTGGCGCCGGCAGCGACGAACTGGGCCAGGCGATGGATGCGTTCAACGCGCTGATGGAGCATTGGCAGCAGACCGTCGGTCGCCTCAAGCATGACGCGGCACGCCTGTCGGGGGCTTCGACCAGCGTGGCCAGTGCGACGCGCGACATCGCCGGGCAGGCCCAGGCGCAGAGCGAGGCGGCATCGTCGACCGTCGCGTCCGTCGAGAAGGTCTCGGTCAGCATCAGCCAGGTCGCGGAGCACGCCGAACAGACCCAGGGCATCGCGCAACAAGCCACCGCACTCTCGGAAAGCGGCCGCGAAACGATGCGCAAGGCCGCCCAGTCCATGACCCGCCTTGCCGGTTCGGTCCAGGACTCTGCACGCCTGATCGAGGCACTGGCCAAACGCTCGGCCGAAATCTCGACCATCGTCGAGGTGATCCGGGATATCTCCGAACAGACCAACCTGCTCGCCCTCAACGCGGCGATCGAGGCGGCACGCGCCGGCGAACAGGGTCGGGGCTTCGCGGTGGTGGCTGACGAGGTGCGCAAGCTGGCGGAGCGGACCGGCGCCTCGACCACCGAGATCTCGGCGCTCACCGGCACCATCCAGGCTGAAGTGGCAAGCGCGGTGGCGCAACTCAAGCAGAGCACGACCCAGGTCGATGAAGGCGTCGGCTTGTCGGCCGAGGTGGAACAGGCACTCGCCCAGATACAGGACGGCGCCGGATCCACCCGCAACTTCGTCGGCGACATCGCATGGGCCGCGGCTGAGCAGCGCAGCGCCAGCCAGGACATCGCAAAGCATGTCGAGCGCATTGCACGCATGGCCGAGGACTCGAGCCGGGCGATCGAGGTCGCGACCGACGCCGCGCGCGACCTGGAGACGCTCGCCACGGCCGTGAATTCGCAGGTCAGCCAGTTTCGCGCCTGACCCCAGCGCGGACCCACACGGGAATTCCACATGTCTGAACTGCTCCAGAGCATCGATGCACGCACCCGGCTCGCCGGCACCAACAAGCTCGAGATCCTGATGTTCTCGCTCGGGCTCGACAGCGCGACCGGGCGTACGGAGACCTTCGGCATCAACGTGTTCAAGGTGCGCGAGGTGATGCGCACGCCCCCGATCACCAGCGCGCCGGACATGCCGAGCGCTGTGATGGGCATGGTGAGCCTGCGCGGCGTGCTGGTGCCGGTGATCGACCTGGTTCGCTACACCGGGCTGACGACCGACACCAGGGGCGAGGTGATGATCGTCACCGAGTACAACGGCCGCACCCAGGGCCTGCTGGTATCGGCGGTGGACACCATCCTGCGTCTCGACTGGTCGAAGATGAAGGTGCCGCCGGCCATGCTCGCGCAGAACATGGGCGGACTGATCACTGCGGTGACCGAACTGCCCGACGGGCGCCTGGTGATGATGATAGACGTCGAAAAGGTGCTGTCGGACACCAGCGGCAGCGAGGACGAGGATATCTACCGTCACGTGATGCCCCTGGGCAAGGACGACCGCACGGTGTTCTTCGCCGACGATTCCAGCACGGCGCGCATGCAGATCGCGCGCACGCTCGACGCGCTCGGCGTGCACCACATGCAGGCGGTCAACGGCTGCCAGGCCTGGGAATCGCTGCAGCGCCTGGCGGAGCAGTCGGCCGCGCGCGGTGAACCCCTGGTGCAGAGCGTGCAGATCGTACTCACCGACGTCGAGATGCCCGAGATGGACGGCTACATGCTGACCCGCCGCATCAAGTCCGACATACGGTTCAAGGGCCTGAAGGTGCTGATGCACTCCTCGCTGTCGGGTGACTCCAACCAGCAACTGGGCAAGTCGGTGGGGGTCGACGAGTATGTGTCGAAGTTCGAACCGCAGCGGCTCGCGGAGACGCTGACGCGGCTGCTGGTCTGACCGGGCGCCCGCCCGCTCCCCTCCGCCTCCCTCCCGCTTCCCTCCGACTGCCACGACGCCAACCGCTGTTTCAGCTCCGCACGGGCATCCCCACCCCCGCCCCCGCAACGGACAGACGACACCAGGACACCTGAAGATGGAAACGCCAGACAACAGCACGATGCTCGACCGCGTGGATGCGCGCACACGCCTCGCCGGCTCGAACAAGATGGAGATCCTGTTGTTCTCCCTCGGCACCCGGGAGACGTTCGGCATCAACGTGTTCAAGGTTCGCGAAGTCACCAAGACCCCGAAGATCACCCGCACGCCGAACATGCCCGACGGTGTCGAGGGCGTGATCAGCCTGCGTGGCAACATCATCCCGGTGATCCATCTGGCGCGCTTTTCCGGCCTTTCCGACCCGTCGCTATCGTCGTGCGAGACGATGATGATCACCGAGTACAGCCGTCACACCCAGGCCTTCCTGGTGCACGACGTCGAGCATATCATCCGCGTCGACTGGGACCAGGTGAAGCCGCCGGAGAGCCGGCTCACGTCCTCAGAGAATCCGATC
>CAIQON010000100.1 GCA_903873475.1 uncultured bacterium | reverse complement strand
CGCCGGCAAACGGTGCTCGGCGAGCGCTGCGGCGGCGCCGGCTTTGTCGAAGTAGACCTCTCCCGACAACGTGTGCCGCTTGACGCGCAATTGACGTTCGTTGAGCAGCGCGTCATCCACCTGGCGCAGGTCGGTGATGCCGCCGTCCTCGATGTGCGCCTTTAGTGCCTTGGTCTGCACCCGCGGAAGCCAGGCAACCGGATACTCGGCCTGCGGTCCCTGCGCAGTGCAGTGGTCGATGAAGCCGCAGGGATAGGGCGCGCTGCAGTGTGCCCCGGTCGTGATCTTCGGCGCCTTGCGCTGGCGCACGATGCGGTGGGCGGCCTCGACCCAGCCATCGACTTCGTCGCCGCGTGCGAAGGCTTCCTGGGTCAGATCGTGTTCCACCAGCAGCCCCTGGTAGTCGTCGTTGCCGGGATAGGTCCAGCGGGTGTCCACATGGGCGAGGCTGATCTGCGCGAGCGGCAGCCCGGCGGCGCGGGCGATGCGCGCCTGGATCGCGACGTCGTCGAGGTAGTACTCCTTGACGCTGCTGCTCGACTTCACCTCGACCATGCGCCAGGCGGGCTTGCCGCCGCGGGTCACGGGCAGCAGGATGTCGGCGAACGCGCGTGCGCGGTCGGTGGCGAAGCCCGCCTCGAAGATCGGCTTGCGGTCGCGGAGCAGTTCAGTTGTGCGGGCAATGGCGCCGGAGACGTTCCCGGACTCGATCTCGACCAGCCGTCCCTTGCCCGCAGGGTCGTAGAGCGTGCGGGCGATTCCGCCTACTTCGTTGCCGATTGCGAAGGCGGCCTCGGTCGATGCGGACAGGTCCTGCAGCTCGGGCTGGCGAGCCTCCAACCAGAGCCGCTTTTCGCACTGTCGCCAGGAAATCAGGCGGGACTTGGACAACAGCTTCGGCGGAGCGCGCAGCGGCGCGGGCGTAATTGGCATGGACATCGGACTGGGTTTCGTCGTGCGTTGGGCGGGCATAAGGCTACCTCCAGCAAATGCTACGGGATGGGACGGCGCGCGTCACGCGCTCGCCGCTGCGGTCAAAGGAACCCGATCGACGTCGACGTGCCGGCCTTCAGCGCGCACTCGGCCGCGAGGGCGTTCACCAGCGCGTTCGCGGAGGCGGGCGGGTGGAAGCGGGCCTGTCGGATCACGGCCGCGAAGTCGCCCGGGGTGAGAGTGCGCAGCCGGGCGATCTGCGCCTGGTCGTTGGCGCTCGCGGCCGCGAGGCCCAACTGGGCTGCGGCACGGGCGAGCAGTTCCATCGATTGCGCTGCGGTGAGGTAGTCGAAGCGCAGCTTCAGGTCGAAGCGGCGCAGGGCGGCCGGATCGAGGTTGTCGACGAGGTTGGTGGAGGCGATGAAGATGCCGGTGAACGCCTCCATTCGGGTGAGCATCTCGTTCACCTCGGTCACCTCCCAGGTGCACTGGGCGCGGCGGCGGTCCTGCAGGAAGCTGTCCACCTCGTCGATCAGCAGCACTGCACCCTCGCGCTCGGCCTCGCGGAAGGCTTCGGCGATCTGCTGCTCGGTCTGGCCGACGAACATGCCGAGCAGGTCGGAGGCACGGCGCAGGAGCAGCGGGCGCTCGAGTTCGCGCGCGATCCAGTGGGCGGCGGCTGTCTTTCCGGTGCCGGGCGGGCCGTACATGCACAGGCGTCCGGACTTCGCCTCGCGCAGGCCAGCGGCGAGCGCCGGCAGGTCGGCGTCGATATTGGTGAAGGCCGGGTCGTAGAGCTCGGGGAGCGGCGCGCTGCGGTCGAGGGCGAGGGTGTGGTGGCCCTGTGCCTGCAGCGTGTTGGCGATCAGGTGTTCGATGGCCTCCCCAGCGGCCGCATCGCCGAGGGTGCCGCGGATCGCCTGGGCGACGGCCGCGGCGCGGGTCACAATCGCTGGCGCGAGCTTCGCGGTGTCCGCGAGGCGCGTAACCCGCGCGGGGGGCAGCAGGTCGCCGCAGGCCTCCTGCACGATGCGTACGCGCTGTGCCTGCGGTGGAAGCGGCAGTTCGAACACGAGGTCGAAGCGGCGGATGAACGCCGGGTCAAGGGCGCCGATTGCGTTGCACAGCCAGACGGTCGGCACCGCGTTGCCCTCGAGCGTGCGGTTCATCCAGGCCTTGTGCGACTGGCCGGTGCTGCGGGCGCCTGGGCCACTGCGGTCGTCGAATACGTCCTCGACTTCGTCGAACAGCACCAGCGCACGTCGGCGGGCGAGCAGGCACTGGGCGGCGCGCAGGGCGCGCAGCCGCTGGCCACCGGAGACCGGGTCGTCGTCGCTGTTCGCGCTTGCGACCTCGAACAGCGCGCAGCCGGCATCCTGAGCAAGCACGCGGGCGAGCTGGGTCTTGCCGGTGCCGGCGATGCCGTAGATCAGGACGTTGACGCCGCGACTGCGGTGGGCCAGCGCGCGCGCGAGCCAGGGGCGAAGAATGGACAGGGTCTGCTGTACGTGCGGGTAGTCTTCAAGCGAAAGGTCGGGGGCCGGGCTCGGCGCGACGGCATCGCTCAGCAGCGTGACCGGTTCGCCGATGGTCGAGCGCAGGCGCTCGGCGAAATGGTCGCTGAGGAGCAGGAGCTTGTAACGAAGCGCGTTAGGGCCATCGCGTTCAAGCAGGACCAGACCTGACTTTGCGAGAACGGCACTGGGGTGAAGCGCCTCCTGAACCTCGCGCTCAGGCAGGCCGAGCAGCGCAGCCACGATGCGCGGGACGCGTTCTGCTGTCATCGGCCCCAGATGTCCGGTGACCTCGTCGAGCAGGCGCTCGGTGTGCAGCATCACTGTGAATTCGAGGATCTGGCGGTCCACCCGCGACAGGCCAACGAGGCTGCCTAGAGCGGCAACATTGCGGGTTACGCGCGCTGGCGCGCGGGCGCCAGCGCTGCGGGTCTCGACCCGTGCGTGCAAGACTCTCAGCTCCGCGCGGACGACCTTTGCGTCAAAGTCGCAATCGGCAGGGTCGACCCAACGGGCGAGACCGATCGCGGCCGCAGTCTCGTCGTCGAGGAAGCTGTCTTTACGGATGAACTCGCGATACAGGCCGAGTCGCAGCGTGCGGATGATCCACAGTTTGACGAGTGGTGAAAGAGGGACGCGACGGACAAGTGGCGGCGACGCGGTGAGGGTGGCGCGGGGCGAGCGAGCGGGCATCTGGGGTCTCCTTGGCGGTGAGCACAGTGTCCCGGTAGATGCGACGAGATGCGTCGCAGGAAACGCCTGAATCGGCCGAAGCAAATGGCATCAGGCCCAACTGACCTTGGCGATTCCTTATGCGGCAGGCAGCGGGATCACCGTCGCGGAAGCCGCACCGTCGATGTAAGCAGCCCAGTCGTTCAGCAGCTTCCGCCGCTGTTCGCTGAACTTGGCCCGGTTGTACGCAGCGCGTATCCGGTCCCCTTCACGGTGCGCCAGACATGCCTCGATTACGTCGGGTCGGGCCGCCCCCGTTTCGTTCGCCCAGGTGCTGAACGTCGACCGGAACCCATGGACCGTGATGTCGTGGCGATTTATGCGCTTCAGCAGCGACAGCATGCCCATGTTCGACAGCGGCTTCGTCGGGTCGAATGCGCCGGGGAAGACCCACGGAAACTCCTCCTGCGCCAAGGCACGCAGGATCGCGACCGCCGGATCGGCGAGAGGAACGATGTGCGGCTCGTGCATCTTCATGCGCTTCGCCGGGATGGTCCACGTCTGGGTGGTCAGGTTGATTTCGTTCCAGGTTGAACCAATGGCTTCCCCGGTCCGTGCCACGGTGAGGATGACGAACTCCATGCAGCGCGCGGCGATGCCGGGGTGCGTCCGCAGCTGTTCCACGAACGCGGGCAACTCGGGGTAGGGCAGGGATGGGTGCGGCTCGCTGCGCTTGGCGATGCGCACCCGCCGCAACTTGTCGCGAAGGGCAGCCACCGGGTTGTCCTGCACCAGCCCCCGCTCGATCGCGTCGTCGTAGACCTCGGAGAGTCGCTGGCGTACGCGCGAGGCGGTGTCGAACATCCGGTCCTGGATGTCCCGCAGGAAGTCGAGCAGGGCGGCGCGTTCGATGCGCTCGATCGGGCAGTGCCATAGTTCCCACGGAACGTGGGTCTCCAGCGAGTTGATCCACTCGCGGGAGGCCTTCGCGCTGCGATTGGGCTCGATGAACCGCTCGTGGTACGCGCGGGCCATCCGGGCGAGCGTCGCCCGTTCCCGAAGCGCCTCCTGCTTGCGGGCCGCCTCGGCCGATCGCGCCTCCTCGTGGGTCTGGTCCCGGGCAACGATCGGGTCTACCGGCGGTATCGCTGCCAGCATTGAGCGCGCCGCGGCGGCGCT
>CAIQON010000099.1 GCA_903873475.1 uncultured bacterium | reverse complement strand
GCTCGGGCTGCCGGAGGACACCATCGACCTGATCGAGGGCGACACCGGCGGCGCGTTCGGCCAGCGCGGCGAGTTCTATCCCGAAGACTTCCTGGTACCGTTCGCAGCGCTGCGCTGCGGCCAGCCGGTCAAGTGGATCGAGGACCGGCGCGAGAACCTGATCGCCGCGAACCATGCACGCGAGGCGGACTGCGAACTCGAAGTGGCCTGCATGCTCGACGGCAGGCTGCTCGCGCTGCGCGGCCGCGCTGCGACCGACGTCGGCGCCTACCTGCGCACCACCGGCCTCGCACAGTCGCGCAACCTCGTGCAGGTGGCGACCGGGCCATACCGCGTGCCCACGGTGGCCCTGTCGGTCGACGTACGCGTGACCAACAAGACCCCCTCCGGGCCGTATCGGGGACCGGGTCGCTTCGAGACCGACTTCTTCCGCGAGCGCCTGTTCGATATCGTGGCCGGTGAACTCGGCATCGACCGGGTCGAGTTCCGTCGGCGCAACCTGCTGCACAGCGGCGAGATGCCATGGCCACTGCCGACGCTGCTGCCCTGGAAGACGGACACCGCCACCGACAGCGGTGACTACGCGCAGACACTCGACCGTTGCCTGCAGGTGTTCGACTGGACGCGCAAGTTGCAACTGAACGGCAGTGAAATCGACGGACGCCGGCATGGCATCGGCGTCGGCTGCTACATCGAAGGCGGTGCTGCCGGCCCGCGCGAAGGGGCGCGCCTGGTGCTCGAGGCCGATGGCCGCGTGGCCGTCTTCACCGGGTCCTCGCTGGTCGGACAGGGGCTCGAGACGATCTTTTCCCAGATCGCCGCTGACGCACTCGACCGGCCATTCACCGCGATCCGCGGCGTGTTCCATGGTTCGACCACCGGCGTGCGCGAAGGTTTCGGCAGCTACAGCTCGCGCAGCACCGCGATGGGCGGCTCGGCGATCGTGATCGCCGCGAAGAACCTGCAGGACATGGTCGTGTCCACCGCCGCGGCACTGCTGGGCTGCGCGGCAACCGACCTCAAGCTCAGCGGCGGTGACCGCATCGTCGCAGCCGACGGCCGCTCGCTCGCGCTGGCCGCGGTTGCACACCACCATGCGCCACAGGGCGGGCTGGTCGCACACGGCACGTTCTCCAGCACGAACCGCACCTACAGCTACGGTGCCCATGCCGTCCATGTCGCGGTCGACCCGCGTAGCGGCGCGGTCGAGGTGATCGACTATGTCGCGGTCGAAGATGTCGGGCGGATCATCAACCCGCGCACGCTCAAAGGCCAGGCGATCGGCGCGATCGTGCAGGGACTCGGCGGCGTGTTCCTCGAGCGGCTGGTGTACGACGCAGAAGGGCAGCTGCAGACCGGATCGCTCGCCGACTATTTGCTGCCGACAGCAGCCTGCTTCCCGACGATCCGCGTCGTCGCGCTGGAGAACCATCCGTCCCCGCACAACCCGCTCGGCGCGAAAGGTGCCGGCGAAGGCGGCATCATCCCCGTGGGTGGCGTGATCGCCAACGCGGTGTCCGCCGCCCTCGCCCCGCTCGGCGTTTCGGTGACCGAACTGCCGCTGCCGCCGTCGCGCGTCTGGACACTGGTGGACGCCGGCCGCGCCAGGTCGCGCTGATCGCCCACGGCGTCCTGCGCCGGATCAGTGCACCCGCGGCGCGACGACTCAGGGCGCCAGTTCGAACTCGCCGTTGATCTCGATCACCGCACGCCGCGGCAACTCCGCGATGCCGACCGCCGTGCGCGCATGGCATCCCTTGTCGGGCCCCCACAGCTCGTAGAACAGGTCGGATGCGCCATCCATCACCGCGAACTGACGCTCGAAGCCGGGCGCGGAGTTGACCATGCCGTACAGCCGGATGATGCGCGTCACCTTGTCGAGATCACCGGTGTAGGCCTGCAGGGTGCCGATGATCACCAGCGCGACCGACTTCGCGGTGAGCTTCGCCTCGTCTTCGGTGACCTCGCTGCCGACCTTGCCGGTGGTGCGTGCACCGAGCGGCATGTCGTGGCGGCCGGAACTGTGCCCGGACAGGTACAGCACGTTGCCGGAGCGCACGCACGCGGTACGGTTCGGATTCGAGTGCGGATGCGGCGCCGGCAGTTCAAGGCCCATCGCATGCAGGCGGTCTAGGATCACGCTCATTTCAGTGGCTCCACTGGATTGGCTGCGACGATCCGGCCGCTGGCGGCGAGATCGGACGTGAGGGGTGGATGAAGGCTACGCGATCGCTTCGGCCTCGCGCACGCTCTGGATCAGCGAAGTGTGCAGCAGGAACTGCCGCGCCCGGGCCGGATCCTCGGCGATACGCCGGATATCGTCGTGGTTCTTCTCGCGCACCGCCGGATCCTGCTCGGCGAGCAGCTTCTTGTTGCGTTCGGTATGCATCTTCGTGTGGTTCACCGCCACATGTCGGCGCTGCCGGCTGTAGCGGTCGAGCACGTCGAGCCCAGCGCGCCCCTCGACGATCGCATGCAGCTTCGCGCCGAGGTTCATCGCGTCGTGCACGCCGCTGTTCATGCCCATGCCGCCGATCGGGCTGTTCACATGCGCCGCATCGCCGGCGATGATCGCGCGCCCCTTGCGGAAGGTGGTGGCGATGCGCTGGTGCACGGTATAGAGCGACCGGGTCGCGACCTCGTACGGCTGGTCGCGCGGCAGCAGGCGGTTCAGCCGCGCCTGCACCGATTCATCGGTGAGCAGCGCGTCCGGATCCTCGCCCTCGCGCGTGGGCAGCACCACCCGCCACACCGCGGGGTCGCCCCACTTGAACAGGTTCGCCCATTCGACCGGGTCGGACAGGTAGTTGCGATAAGCGTAGCCGTGGGCCTTGTCGTAGTCGAAGGCCACGCTCAGGATCAGCGTGCGCTCGGGATAGGTGTAGCCCTCGAACTCGATGCCGAGCGCCTTCCGGACGAGGCTGTGCGAGCCCTCGCCGCTGACGATGAAGCTGCCGGGTATCGCCTCGGCCTCGCCGGCTTCGTTGGTCACCACCGCCTCGACGCCATCCTCGGTCTGGGTGAAGGCATTCAACGTCGTGCCCATGCGGATGGTGCAGACGTCGCGGGCCTGCAGCGCACGCCAGGCTTCCTCGACGATCTTCAACCGGTCGCACTGGAGCACGTATGGGAATCGTGTGTCTTCCTTCAGTACCGCATGGTCGAACTCGGCGAACCTAGTGTCGTTGTGTCGATCCCAGTAGGCGACGGTCGGCGCGATCAGCCCGCGCGACTCCAGCGTCTGGTACAGGCCCAGTTCGTCGAGCATCTCGAGCGTCGCCGGGTGGATGGTGCCGGCGCGCAGCACCTGCCTGAGGAAGCGGTCCGAGGGCAGCGTCTCGAGCAGGACGGAGCGCACGCCCTTGCGCGCGAGGTAGAGCGCGAGGCAGAGGCCGACAGGGCCGGCGCCAGCGATGATCACGGGTGAAGGGAGCATGTGCGATCCAGCCTTGCTGACAGGTCTGACGGATGCGACCGACAGGCGGGATCATGGACCGATTCCGCCAGGGGAGACGCTAATCCAGCTTCGCCCCGGACTGCCGGGCCACCTTTCCCCACTTGATGTTCTCGCTTCGCACGAACGCGGCGAGCTGCTCCGGCCCCGCGCCAGACGGCGTGATGCCGTCGGCTTCGAACTGCACGCCGAGTTCACCCTTGAGCAGGGAGACGATCTCGGTGTGCAGCCGCCGCACGATCTCGGGCGGCGTACCGCGCGGCGCGAGCAGCGCATACCAGACGCTCGACTCGTAGCCCTTCACGCCGGCCTCGGCGATCGTCGGCACCTCCGGCAGGGCCTTCGAGCGCTGCGCGGTGGTGGCACCGAGCGGACGCACGCGCCCCGCCTTGAAGTGCCCGACGCCTGCGCCGTAGCTCACGAACATCGCCTGCAACTGCTCGCCCAGCATGTCGGTCATCGCCGCACCGGCGCTCTTGTACGGTGCATGCACGATGTCGATGCCGGTCATCGTCTTGAGCAGTTCCATCGACAGGTGCAGGCCGCTGCCGTTACCCGTCGAGCCGTAGGTCATCGCACCAGGCTTCGCGCGGGCGAGCTTCAGGAACTCCTCGACCGTATTCGCCGGCGTGCCCTTGCCGACAGAGAGGAAGTACGGCGCCGCCCCCAGCAGCGTGACCGGCGCGAAGTCCTTCACAGGGTCGTACGGGATCTTCGTGTAAAGATACGGATTGATCGCGAGCTGGGCGGTCAGCGCCAGCCCCAGCGTATAGCCGTCGGCCGGGGCACGGGCGACCATCTCCATCGCGATATTGCCGTTGGCCCCGCCTCGGTTGTCGACCAGGAATTGCTGCCCGAGGCGCTGCGACAGGAAATGCCCGAGCGGACGGGCCACGACATCGCTGCCACCGCCGGGGCCGTAGGGCAGGATCAGCCGCACCGGCTTGGCCGGCCAGGCCTGCGCGAACGCACTGCCGGCCATGGCTGCCACGGCGACGGCCGCGAGCACGCGCGCGGCGCGAAGGCGCCGGGCAATCGAAACTGCACGCATCGGGACTGAGCGCTTCATCGGTACTGTTCTCCTCATGTTCAGCTGGCGGCGATGCTGGCAAATGCCGACTCCCGCGCCAGGCTCGCCCGTGCGAGGCGGGACCGTGCCGCATCGAGCCAGCGCCGCGTGGCCGCGACCGCGGCCGTCTGTTCGTCCTGCATGCGCTGCACTTCGGCCAGCTGCGGACCACCGCGTCCGCGCCGCCCGAACACCATGTACTCGGGGCTGATCGCCTCGCGGAAGTTCGCCTCGTCGAGGGGCAAAAGCGTACCGGTCTGCTCTAGGTAGATGCGCTGCGCGTCCGCGAATGCGATCTCGTGCAGCCGCAGGCCCCGGCTGCGGCCATGGTCGGTGAGCAGCGAGGCGTAGTGATGGCCGGTGCGGAACGGCACTTCGAGGCGGGCCAGCGTGTCGGCGATCTCGGTGGTGGTCGAGTAGTCGTCGCGTACCTCGGCCAGCGCGCGCTCGGGATCGACCACGAGACCCTCGACCACCTTCGCGATCAGGTCGATCACCGCGACGGGACGCACGCTCGGGACCGGGTCGTACATGCGGTAGTCGAACATCCCGGTGCGCACGTTGTGCGAGAGCATCGCCACCGATTGCAGCTCGACCAGCAACAGGCTGGCCTGCGCGCGCAGCTGCTCGATCGCCGCCGGGTTGCGCTTCTGCGGCATGATGCTGCTCACGCCGGTGAGCGCGCCGGTGCGCAGCAGCAGCCAGGGGCGCGGGCTCGCATACGGGGCATGGACATCCTGCGCGAACTGCCCGGCCTGCACGGCCAGGATCTGCAGCGCGCAGGCCACCTCCATCGCACAGTCGACGCTGGCGAGCTGGTTGGCGTCATAGGCGTTGACGACCAGCGAGTCGAAGCCCAGCAGCGCCGCCAGCCGATCGCGATCGATCGGGAAGCTGGAGGTCGCCAGCGCGGCCGTGCCGAGCGGGCTGGCGTTGACCCGCGCCCACACCTCGCACAGCCGCTCGGTGTTGCGGGCGAGCATCGCGCTCACGGCGAGCAGGTAGTGCGCATATGTGGTGGGTTGCGCCTGCACGCCGTGGGTGTAGGTCGGGATGATCGTGCGCGCGTGGCCCTTCGCGCTGGCAAGCACGGCCTCGCGCGCGGTACACAGCGCATCGATCTCGCGCAGCAGGCCGTCGCGCAGGTTCATTCGCGCGAGCGTCGACGCCAGGTCCTGCCGGCTGCGTCCGGTATGCAGGCGCGAGGCCTCGGCACCCCCGACCTCGAGCAGGCGCGGTTCGAAGTCGAGGTAGTCGGCGGTGGTGCGCGGCGGGGCTGCTGCATCGCGCGTGCGCAACTCGGCGAGCGCGCGTGCGATCCGTCCGCCGGCCGCGGCGGGCAGCACGTCCGCCTCGACCAGCGCGACCAGCGAGGCGGCGTTGATCTCGTCGAGGAACTCGACGGAGCGCCCGCCACCGCGGAATGATTGATTCAGGTCGCCGCTCATCGGGGCGGCTCTTCATGGACCAGGGCCATGCTTCCTCCTCTGCCTGCCGAGCGGATTATGCCTTGGCACGCGACTCACAACCGAATCGAGGCCCTGCGGAAGCGGCGCGTCCCTGCAGACCGGCCCGGACCTGCGCAAGGATTGCGCTCCGCGACCATCGGCATTACCCACTGCAGCGCAGGGTCATGGTGCCCCACTGCCCCTTCCATCCGGCCCTCACACACACTACCCTCCACCCCTCAGAACGATTCGGCTCCTCGACGGGCCGACGTTACCGGGCAGTGCCCGAACAATCGTGGAGGAGGAACGGTTCGATGGCGATACACCGTCACATGGGGTACGGCTGCAGCGCAGCCCTGCTCCCGCTGTCCCTGATGACCGGCATCGCGTGCGCCGCCGATCCTTACCCCGTCAAGCCCATCCGCTGGATCGTACCCACCTCCGCCGGCTCGGGCGCCGATACCGTCGGCCGTATCGTCACCAACGGCCTGGCGCAGGTGACCGGGCAGACGGTGGTGGTCGAGAACCGCGCCGGAGCGGCCGGCAACATCGCCGCCGAGTTCGTGGCCAAGGCGCCGAAGGACGGCTACACCGTGCTGCAGGCGAACTTCAGCCATGGCGTGAACATGAGCCTCTACAAGAAGCTCGGCTACGACCTGCTGCGCGACTTCGCCGCGGTGACCAACCTCGGCGCCTCACCAGCGCTGCTGGTGGTGCATCCGTCCCTGCCGGTGAAGAACGCGAAGCAGCTGGTCGCGCTGGCTAAGGCGCGGCCCGGTGCCATCAACTACGCATCGGCTGGCGCCGGCTCGCCCACGTTCATCGGTGGCGAACTGTTCCGCTTCATCACCGGCGCCAACATGCTGCACGTACCCTATCGCGGCGGCGGTGAGGCAATCAACGCGATGGTGAGCGGCGAGACCTCGGTGTACTTCGCCCCGCTGGCCTCGGCGCTGCCGCATGTGAAGTCCGGGCGCCTGCGCCCGATCGCGGCCATGAGCGAGCGGCGGATCTCGCTGCTGCCCGAGGTGCCGACGATCGCCGAGGCCGGCTTCCCCGGCGCGGAATCCGGCTTCTGGCACGGCTCGATGGTGCCATCGGGGACGCCGGTCGAGGTCATCAACGCACTGCACGCTGCGACCACGTCCGCGCTCAAGCGCGACGACATCGCGCGCCGGCTGACCGATGTCGGCTATTCGGTGATCGGCGATCCGCCCGGTCCCTTCCTGGAATTCGTGAAGTCGGAGGTGCAGAAATGGCGCAAGGTCGTGCAGGCCACCGGGCTCACCGCGGAATGACGCAAGGCCCGGTCGCAGAGAGGGACGTACAATGAGCGGCCCGCGCAGCCTGTTGTTCGTGCCGGGCAACAGGCCCGACATGCTGGCCAAGGCACCGAAGAGCGGCGCCGATGCCCTGATCATCGATCTCGAGGATTCGGTACCGGTCGCCGAGAAGGACCGTGCACGAGGCATCGCGCAGGACTTCATCGCGAGCCATGGCGCATCGAACGTGCTCTACGTGCGGGTGAACGCGATCGGCACCGGCCTGCTCGAGGCAGACCTGGACGCGATCGTACGCCCCGGGCTGTCGGTGGTGCGCCTTGCGATGACCGACAGTGCCGAGACAGTGCGCGAAGTCGACCGGATGATCACCGCGCTCGAGAAGAAGCACGGCATCCGCGAAGGAACGGTGCGCATCACGCCCAGCCTGGAGACCGCACGCGGCTGCTGGTTCGCGTTCGACATCTGCTCGGCCTCGCCGCGGGTGAATGCCGTGAGCTGCGGCACCGCCCAGGACGGCGACCTGCAGGCAGACCTCGGCTACACCTGGTCGCCCGAGGGCCACGAGGTGCTGTACGTGCGCTCGCATGTGCTGCTCGCCGCCAAGGCTGCGGGCGTCAGGCATGTGCTCGACGGCACCTACGCGAAGATCCGCGACCCGGAGGGGCTGCGTACCTGCTGCGAGGCGGTGCGCCGGCTCGGCTATCGCGGCAAGTCGTGCATCCATCCGAACCAGGTCGCGCTGGTGAACGAGGTGTTCACGCCGACCGAGAAGGAGCTCGACTACTACCGGCGGGTGATCGCGGCGTTCGATGAAGCCGTCGCACGCGGCTCGGCCGCCACCACGATCGACGGCGGCACGATGATCGACTATGCAATGGCCGAGACGGCACGGCGGGTGCTGGCCTGGGGCGAAAGCGCGAAACGCGGGGGACAGGACGTTGGCTGAGAACGGTATCGGTAAGGACACATCGTCGGCGCTTCCGCTCTCCGGAATCACGGTCTTCGATTGCGGACAGGTGGTGGCCGGGCCGACGATCGCGATGATCCTCGGCGACTTCGGCGCCGAGGTGATCAAGGTCGAGAACCCGCGCGGCGGCGACCAGGGCCGCTACTTCGGGCGCAACAAGGGCGGCGTGCCGTTGGTCTGGAAGCAGCTGTCGCGCAACAAGAAGACGATCACCCTGTCGCTGAGCAAGCCGGAGGGCCAGGCGCTGTTCTGCCGGCTGGTCGAGACGCTGAAGGCCGACGTGGTGATCGAGAGCTTCCGCGCCGGCACCTTCGAACAGTGGAACCTCGGCGAGGAACGCCTGCGCGCGCTGAGCCCGGGGCTGGTGATGGTGCGCGTCTCCGGCTTCGGGCAGACCGGTCCGTACAGCGACCGACCGGGCTTCGGCACGCTGGCCGAGGCGATGAGCGGCTTCGCCCAGATCACTGGCCAGCCCGACGGCCCGCCGACGCTGCCGCCCTTCCCGCTCGCCGATACCGTCGCTGCGCTGTACTCGACGATCGGCGTGATGCTGGCGCTGTACCAGCGCGACGCGAAAGGCACCGGACGCGGCCAGTCGATCGACACCAGCCTGGTCGAGACGCTGTACGCGGTGCTGACCGGGCATGCGGTGTCATGGGACCAGCTCGGGCTGCCGGGCAAGCGCTACGGCAACCGCACGACCGGGTCGGCGCCGCGCAACACCTACCGCACGAAGGACGACCGGTGGGTGGCGATCGCCGGGTCGACGCAGGCGATCACCGAGCGGTTGTTCGCGGTGATGGGACAGGCGGACCTGCTCGAGGACGAGCGGTTCGCGACGAACCAGGCACGGCTCACGAACGTCGATGCGGTCGATGCGGTGGTGTCCGCGTGGGTTGGAGCGCGCACGCAAGCCGAGTGCATGCAGGTGCTGCTGGCGGCGGAAGTGGCCGCAGCACCGATCGCAGACTTCAAGGACCTGGCGGAAGACCCGCACATGATCGCGCGCGGAGCGCTGACCGAGATCGATGATCCGGAACTGGGGAAGCTCAGGATGCCGACGGTGCAGCCGCGGTTGTCGGAGACGCCGGGCAGGATCGAGTACGCCGGGTTGCCGATGGGCGTGCACAACCGGGAGATCTACATCGACCGGCTGGGAATGGCGGAAGGGGAGTTCGAGCGGCTGCAGGGGGCAGGGGTGGTCTGATCGGAGCGCAGCACCTGCCGGAGCAGATCGGTTAGGCTGTACAGTATTCTGTCATCTATCCTGAAAGCTCCTGCCATGCGTTTCTCCGTCAGGGACGTTGTCCCGTTCACCCAGGCGCGCGCGAACCTTTCGGAACTGGCCGAGCAGGCAAAAGCCGGGTCCGAAAAGATCATCACGAAGAATGGCGAGAGCTATGTCGCCCTGATCGACGCCGACCGGCTGGACTACTACCATCGGCTGGAACGCGAGCGCATCCACCTGCTCCTCATCGAGGACGCGCGGCGTGGTCTGGCGGATATCGAGGCTGGCCGCACCGAGGAAGCCGATCGCGCGCTGGCAGCGATCCAGGCAAGGCGCACCCGGGCGAAGGTCACCGGCCAGGCGTCCCGGAAGCGTGGCTGAAGCTGCGTACAGGGTCGAGCTGACCGCCACCTTCCTTCAGCGCCTGGACGGCGTCGAGGCCTTTCTCGCGGAGGCCGACGCCGCGCCCGCATTCGATCACCTCGTGGCAGAACTGCGCGAAACCGTTGTTCCCACCCTGGGACGATTTCCCCTGATCGGTAGACGCTACCTCGACGATCCGCCGCAGTCGGCAGAGGCGCTCGCGCAGCTCGCAGCCCTTCCCGCGGGTGCAGCGAACGCGTTGCGCGAGTACGTCCACGGGGACTACCTCATGCTCTATTGCGCGATCGACAGCGCAACTACCGTTTATCTGCTTTCGATCCGGCACCACCGCGAACTGTCGTTCGACTTCACGGGACTGTGGACGCGGTCGGGCTGAGGAGTACGGCCTGTACCGTGCCGCGCGTAGCGGCGGCAGGAAAAAATATCTTGTTATCGGCGCTGCATTGCGTTTCTTGAGGGGCGCGCGTACCCTGAATCGCACGTCGGAAGTCGGTGTGCTTGCGGTCAGGCGTTCCCATCCCCGAAAGCCTCGCTGCTCGCGACCTCGACCCGGTCCTTTCGGTTTCTCAACAATCAGGAGAATCCATATCATGGCGAAATACGATTTCCGTCTGCTGGCCTGTGCCGCGGCGCTGGGGCTGGTGGCCCCTGCGGTCCAGGCTACGCAGGTTTCAGCCACGATGTCGGTCAACGCAACCGTAGTGGGTGCTTGCGTGATCAGCACCGTCCCTCTGAATTTTCCCGTGTACAACGGCTCGGCAGAAGTCACTGCACTGACCACGCTTTCCGTGACCTGCAGCAACGGCCAGACCTACCGCGTCTTCTCTCCGACGACCCCGCGGCGAATGGTCGGTCCGGGCGGTGCCTTGCTCGACTACGGCCTGTTCACCAATGTAGGCCGCACCACGGCGCTTCCGTTTGATGCAACCGGGACCCTGCGCACAGGCAACGGTTTCACGCAGAACATCGATCTCTTCGGCAGTATCCCGGCGAACCAGACGGTCGCCGCGGGCAGCTATTCGCAGACCGTGACCATCGTTGTCGATTTCTGAGGGTTCTCTGTTCCGGCAACGCAGGCAAGGTCGTACAGTGTCCACGGGCGAGTGTTGAACTCGCCCGTTTTCCTGTGAGGCCACACATGCGCTCTGCGGCAGTACGATTTACGTCTGCACGATTTACGTCAGCACGATTCACGTCAGCACGCCATACGTCAGTGCGCTGGGCCCTGGCGCTGTTCGCGGCGTTGCTCGGCATCAGCAGCGCGGCGCTGGCGGCAGGCTCCTTTTCCGTCTCCCCCGTCCGGGTAGATCTGCGTGCGGGCCAGACGGGCGGCTCGATCGAGGTCATCAACAACGGCAGCGCCGAGATCCAGCTCACGGTGGAGCGGTTTTCCTGGAGAGCGGGCGCATCGGGCGCATCGGGCGATCAGCTCGAACCCACCGCAGACTTCGTGGCCAGCCCACCGTTGTTCGACCTGCGGCCAGGGGAGCGCCAGGTGGTGCGCATCCTGTTCGTGCGGCCGGCTGATCCGCAGCGCCAGCTCACCTACCGGATCGCGTTGCAGGAATCTCCGGCCCGGCTGCCTGCCACAGGGCTCGCCACCGTGCTGCGTGTCACCCTGCCGGTGTTCGTGACCCCGCCCCGCGCCGTCCCTTCACTGCAGTGGCGCAGGGTCGATTCGCCGGACGGTCCGTTCCTCGAGGTCGAAAACCGGGGAGACGCCACGGCAATGCTGGCAGGCATACGCCTGGACGACGCGCGCGAACTGGAGGGCGGCAGCGGCTACGTGCTGCCTGGCCAGACGCGTCGCTGGCGCGCGCCGGAGCTGGGTCGGTCCATCGTCGTAGCCCTGCCAGGCGGCAGCACCGAGACGGTGGAACTGCACCCTCAGCGCTGATGCGCCGAGGGTGGCGTATCACGCTGGCGCTGTGGGCGGCAGCCGCGTCAGCCACGGGTACCGCCCACGGCGCCAGCCCGGCTGCGATCGAAGTGCGTCTCAATGGTCAGGCGCCCGTCGTGGTGCTGGCCTCGGAGCGCGAGGGCGAGTTGTACCTCTCGGGGTCGGCCCTGCGCAGCCTCGGCCTGCGACCGCCCACCGCCCCAGCCGCCTTCGTGGACGGTGGCGAGCCTTTCCATCGGCTGAAGACCCTCGGCCTGACGCTGCAACGCTTCGATGTGCGCGAAGGCAGGGCCGACATCATGGCACCAGCCGGCGTTTTCCCCGGCAGCGTGCAATCACTTCAACTGGAGCCCATCAACATCACGCCAGGCAGCCCGGCCGCCTTCGTGAACTACGATTTCTCGGTCAACTCGGGTGGCGGGACGGCTTCGGGCTCGGGGCTGTTCGATATCGTCGGCACGTGGCGCTACGGGTCGCTGACCCATTCCTTCGTGAACCGCAACCTGGGCGGCGATGATACTCAGCGCAGGGGCACGGAGCGGCTGGCCACCACGTATCGTTACGACTGGATCAACAGCGCCACCACGCTGGAGGCGGGCGACGTGACCGCCCAGCCAGGCGCCTTCGGCCTGCCGCTGCGCTTCGGCGGCGTCTCGATCTATTCCAACTACGGATTGCGCCCCGGCTTCGTGACCCAGCCCATGCCGCGGTTCAGCGGCGAGGCGGTCACGCCATCCACCGTGGACGTCTTCATCAACGACCAGTTGCGTCGCTCGCTCGGCGTGCCGGCAGGACCGTTCACGCTCAACGAGTTGCCCGTGGTCACCGGCGCGGGTCAGGCGCGGCTGGTGATTCGCGATGCGCTGGGCCGGGAACAGCGGGTGGACGCCGCCTTCTACAGCACGGGCCGGCTGCTGCGCCAGGGTCTGTCACAGTACGCGATGTCAGCCGGCACACTGCGCAAGGCGTTCGTGACCGGAGACCCCGAATACGGCAACAGCTACCTGAGCGCGCTCTGGCGGCAGGGCCTGTCAGACACCCTCACCCTGGAGGCCCGCGCCGAGATGGAAGCGGGCGTCACCCGCGTGGCGGGTGCCGCGGCCACCTTCGCCCTGCCCGCGGGCGAAGCCGAGATATCCGGCGCCGTCAGCGAGACCGCGGGCCGGATGCACTGGCTGGGCGGTGCGGGCTACCGGTATGTCTCGCCTCAGCGCTCCGCCACGCTGCGCTGGGATCAGTCCGACCAGGGCTTCCGGCTCGCGGGCGTACTCGACCCTGCGCTTGCGACGCAGCGGCAGGTCACCGTGACGGCAGGCCAGCAGTTGCGCACCGGCTTGAGTCTCAATTCGGGGTGGATCGACCAGCGCGCCGGCAATGGCCAGGCGCAGCGCAGCGCCAACCTGAGCCTGATCTGGAACCTGCCCAGGGGCACCGCAGTACTGTTGACCGCCGCGCGCACCAGCTT
>CAIQON010000098.1 GCA_903873475.1 uncultured bacterium | reverse complement strand
GCGCGCACTCAGGCGCTGCGCATCGCTGTCGGCGCCGGCCGCGCGATATGCGGCAGCGGCAGGATTGCGCTGGCCGAGGCGCTCCAGTTCGACCGCGATCGCGCAGATGCGCGCGGCGAGCGCGGTATGGCGGTGCTCGGCCTGCAGCCCCCGCTGCAGGGAGCGGGCGATCGCGACCGGCACGCGGTAGCCGTCCGGCTCGTCGCGCAGCAGGGGCGACTGGCGCGCGAGGGACGCCAGCCGCGTCCGCGCCCGATCCTCGTCGACATCGGCCAGGCGCGAGAGCACGGCCAGCGGCGCGCGTTCGAACAGGGCCGCCGCCTCGACGAGGTCGCGCTGGCCGGCATCGAGCTCGCGCAGGCGTCCGGCCACCCAGGTATCGACTTCCCGCTGCAGTTCGCCGAGCGCGCGGCGCGTGCGCGCGAGGTCGAGCCCGATGGCGGCGCTCAGGTGCAGCATCAGTTCGGGCTCGCCGCGCAACAGCGCATCGAAGCGGACCCGGGGCAGCATCCAGACCCGCACCGCCGTCACCGAGACCACGCTCGCCGAACGCGGCTCGTCGGTAAGCAGCGACAGTTGCCCGAAGCTCTCGTAGGGCTCGATGCGATCGATGGCGGACCCCGATACCCGCCGCTCCGCGACACCCTCGCGCATGATGTAGAGGCCGTCACCTTCGCCACCGACCTCGAACACGAGCGATCCGGCGTCGAACCAGCGTTCCTCGAGCACCCCCGCGAGCTTGGCGAGGTCGACCGGGTCAAGCCCGGCGAACATCGGCACCGCGGCCAGTGCCTGCGCCGCGGCAAGCGATTCCCGGCCCTCGCTCACCGCCGCCTCCGGCAGCGGCGGCCCCACCCGCAGCGGCTGCCGTGCTTCACGGCCGGACCTTCCAGGGGTGGAAGAACTCGACGCGATCGATCGAATTGACCAGCGCATCGAGCACCAGCCGCCCGCGCAGTACCCGCAGGCGGATCCGGGTACCGGCGGCGCCGGCGGCCCAGACCCGTTCGTAGAATTCGCGCGGCGTGGCCACAGGATCGGCAGCCACCGCGATGATCACGTCGCCCTCGCGGATGCCCACGCGCTGCGCCGGAGAGCGGTCCATCACGTGTGCAACGACCACCTTGCTGTCGTGCTCGGCGGTGTACACGCCCAGCCAGGGCCGTGCCGGCTCCGGGCCGTGACCGTGTGCGATCAGGTCGGGCAGCAGCGGACGCAGCAGGTCGGTCGGCACGAACATGTTGCCGGGCAGGGCACTGCCCTGGTCGAGCGCATCGCCGACCCAGAGCGAGGCGACGCCGAGCAGCCGGCCAGCGGCATCGACCAACGCGGCGCCACTGTGCTCGGAGCGACCGGGAACGGTGAACAGCGCTTCGCCCAGCATGTATTCCCAGTAGCCGACGAAGGGTCGGCGCGAAACGACGGCCGCGGCACTCGCACCCCCGGCCCCCTCGTGCGCGATGAAGTAGAGCGGCTGCATCTCGCGCACCGAGGCGCAATCGCCGAACACCAGCGGCTGGTCGGTGACCCGGGCGCTGGCACGCAGCAACCCGAAACCGGTCGCATGGTCGAATGCGAGGACGCTGGCCGAGAGCACACGGTTGTCGCGGGTGATCAGCAGCACCGACCGTGCCTCGATCACCAGGTAGCCGATGGTCAGGATCAGCGTGCCGGCCCGGCCGTCCTCCCCGGGCACGCCATCGGCGCCGATCACGATGCCGGTGCCCTCACGCTCGGTGCCGAGGGTCTGCCCGGTACGTGCGTCCTCGATCGTGCGCACGCTCAGCTTGACCACCGCATCGAGCACCGCGTCGGGGAGCGCACGGGTAGATGCCGGATCATTCACCGCCCGCCAGGCGGCGAGGCTCGCGAGGACGAGCGGGACGCTGTCCGGCAGCGGCACGGCGGGGCTACCCGGCCGGGACGATCCTGGGAGACCGCCCGGATCCGGCGATTTGGAAGGATCCGACACGCCCCTACTTTACCGCTCCGCGGGCCCGGATGCGCACCGCGCCAGCGCCATCGCTGTTGCACGTGCTACCGTTGAAGCGTCCCGGCCCGGCGCGGGCGGCTGCCTCCGTCGGCCGCGCCCCTCACCAGCAGGAATCCGAGTGCCGCCTCCCTCCAGCCACCTCCGCCCATCCCGCCAGGGCGGCGTGCGCTCCGGTGCCGTGCCGAAGGTCGATCGCGCCTTCGATCGCTCGCTGCTGAGCACGCGTGAACTCGCCCGCCTGCGCCCCCTCAATACCCCGGCGAAGATCCAGGACTTCATCACGGACCGGCTGTCCTGCAACCACGAGGTGCATGGCGATACCGTGCTGTCGGTGCGCTCCGTGCTGCGAGAGAAGCATGCGCACTGCATCGAAGCGGCCTTCGTCGCAGCCTGCTGCCTGTGGCTCAACGGCGAGCCGCCGCTGCTGCTCGACCTGCATGCAGAAGGGCACGACTACGACCATGTGGTCGCCGTGTTCCGCCGCAACGGCTGCTGGGGCGCGTTGTCGAAGAGCAACCATCTCTGGTACCGATGGCGCGATCCGGTGTATCGCTCCCTGCGCGAACTGGCGATGTCGTACTTCCACGAATACGTCGACACCGATGGCACCAAGACGCTGCGCAGCGTCTCGGTGCCCCTCGATCTGTCCCGCGTGGATCCGGCCCTGTGGATCACCAGCCCGGACCATTGCTGGGAGATCGTCGACCGGCTCGGCCGGCTCAAGCACACCCGGCTTCTGCCGCCGGGCCAGCGCCGATGGCTGCGTCCGCGCGACCGGCTCGAACGCAGCGGCAACGCGATCGTCGAATACCCGGAGTGAGGCGGGGGTCAGCCGCGGGCGACGGTGTTGCGCAGCACGCCGATGCGCTCGAGTTCGCACTCGACGACATCGCCGGGCTGGCAGTAGCCCCTGGCGGGGACGAGCGTCTCCTCGCCATCGGCCGCACCGATCCACTGGCCGCCGAGGTCCGCATCGGTCGACCAGGCCGTGCCGCCCGGCGTGCCGGTGATGATCACCATGCCCGGCTGCAGCGTGAGATTGGTCGAGAAGAAGTGGATCAGTTCGGCGCATGACCAGATCATGTTGCCGGTCGATGCCGACTGGCGCAGCTCGCCGTTGATGCGGGTGCGCAGGCGCAGCGCCTGCGGGTCGGGGATCTCGTCGGCCGTGGTGATCCACGGACCGAGCGGCGCCGAACTGTCGAACACCTTGCCGCGGCCCAGTTCGTACCAGGTGCTGCCATCGGGCTTGCGCCGGACCTGCCGGTCGCGCGCGGTCACGTCGTTCACGATGGTGTAGCCGAACACGTGCTCGAGCGCACGCTCGACCGGGATGTGCCGCCCCGCCCTGCCGATCACCACCGCCAGTTCGGTTTCGCAGTCGAGCTTCTTCGTGAGCCGCTCGTCGTACACGATGTTCGCCTCCGGGCCGACGACGCAGTCGGCCGTCTTCAGGAAGAACTCCGGCTCCTTGCCGGAAATGGGCGCAGCCGCCTTCTCGCGATTGTGGTCGTGGTAGTTGCTGCCGCTGCACAGGATGGTCGACGGCCGCAGTGGCGGCGCCAGGCGCACGGTCTTCAACGCACGGATGGCGGCCGCCGGTGCCATCGACAGCAGCGAGGCCGCCAGTGCACGCGCCGGCTCGCCTGCGGCGATGAACGACAGGCAGTCGGCGAACCAGGCCGTGCCCTCGGGCGGCACCGTCCTGCCAGCCACCCCATGCGCCTCCAGCGCGCGCAGGGCATCGACCATGCCGGCGCCGTTGACGAAACCCAGGCGCTCGTGCCCGTCTTCCAGGTAGGTCAGTACTTTCACGTCATTGCCTCGTTGAGGGGCAGCCGGTTCATTCCAGCTTGCCCATGCGGCGGATCACGTCGGCCAGCCGCTTCGAATCGCGCTGCAGGAAGTCGTCGAACTCGGCGCCCTGCAGGTGCATGACCGGCGTCTCCATCGCCGACATCGCCTTGATGAAGCCGGTATCGGCGACCGCCTCCTTCACCGAGCCGCGCACGCGCGCCAGCACCTCGGCAGGCAGGCCGGCCGGCGCGAACACGCCGGACCAGATGTAGAACTCCGCCTCGTAACCGGCCTCGCGCATCGTGGGCAGGTCGGGGAAGGCCTTCAGGCGCTGGCCGCCCCAGGAGCCGAGCAGGCGCACCTTGCCCGCCTTCACATGCGGGCTGGCGACCCCGGGCGCCTGCGCGGTCACCTCGACCTGGCCGCCGAGCAGCGCGCTCATCGCCGGGCCGCCACCACCGAAGGGGACATGCAGCAGTTGCGCGCCCGCCGACTGCGCGAGCATCTCCACCGCGACATGCAGCGTGCCGTAGATGCCCGACGATGAATACGTGATCTTCCCGGGCCGGCTGCGCGCGTCCTTCATCAGGTCGGCCACCGTCTTCCACGGGCTGTCGGCGCGTACGATCAGCACTGTCGGATCGGCCGACACGAGCGCCACCGGCGTGAATTCCTTCATCTGGTAGCTCGGCGCACGGCCGTTGACGCGGTCGGCCTCCGGGATGGTGACGATGCTCGACAGTGCCATCAGCAGCGTGTAGCCATCGGGCTTCTGGCGCGCCACATGCACCATGCCGACCCCGCCGCCCGCGCCCGGCCGGTTCTCGATCACGATCGGCTGGCCGAGCGTGCGGGTCATCGCCTGGGCGAGCGGACGGCCAGTGATGTCGGCAATGCCACCGGGCGCGAATGGAACGACCATGGTGATGGGCCGGCTGGGCCAGGCAGCCGGCGACTGCGCGCTGGCGGTACCGGCCAGAAGACCTGCCGCGGCGATGGCTGCAATCGCAGCAGTGACGAAGTTATGGCTCACGATGGGCGCTCCTCCTGGAAGATCGAACGGCCGGGACGGATCCGGCCGTCCTCGGCCGCCGCACGCTGCAGGGCGCTGCGTTCCCGGGCGACCCTGCGGCCGCCCGGCTGAGCGTGCCGGGGCGCCGATTATGCCGTGCGCAGCGCGGCCAGGGTCGCCTCCACGATCGACTTCGCATCCACGCCGAAGAACGCCCGCAGCGCCTGCCGGGTGTCGCTGCGCCCGAATCCGTCGGTACCCAGGGTGACATACGGTGCCGGGACCCAGCCGCGCACGAGATCGGGCAGCGCCCGTACATAGTCGGTCGCGGCAACCACGGGACCGCTGCCGGCACCGAGCGCAGCGGTGATCCATGGCGTGCGCAGCGCCTGCGGGTTGCGCAGGTTCCACGCATCGCACTCGAGCCCGTCGCGCCGCAGTTCGGTGAAGCTGGTCACGCTCCACACCTGCGCATCGACACCGTGGGTTGCCTCGAGCACTTCGGCCGCGGCCAGCACTTCACGCAGGATGGTGCCACTGCCGAGCAGGCGTACCGGCCGCGCGCCGGGCGCTGCATTGCCCGTGCGCACCTGGTGCATGCCGCGCAGGATGCCTTCGGCCGCATCGGCCGGCATCGGTGGCTGCGGATAGTTCTCGTTCATCACGGTGACGTAGTAGAAGACGTCTTCGCGCGCCTCGAGCATCCGGCGCATGCCGTCGCGCACGATCACCGCGACCTCGTAGCCCCAGCACGGGTCGTAGGCCACGCAGTTCGGGTAGGTGGAGGCGATCAGGTGGCTGGTCCCGTCCTGGTGCTGCAGGCCCTCCCCCGACAGCGTGGTGCGGCCAGCCGTGGCCCCGACCAGGAAGCCGCGCGAGCGCATGTCGGCCGCCGCCCATATCAGGTCGCCGATGCGCTGGAAGCCGAAGATCGAGTAGAACGTGTAGAACGGCAGCATCGGCAGGCCGTGCGTCGAATAGCTCGTGGCCGCCGCCAGCCAGGACGAGATCGCCCCCGCCTCGCTGATGCCCTCCTCGAGGATCTGCCCTTCGCGCGCCTCCTTGTAGTAGACGAGCTCGTCGCGGTCCTCCGGTTCGTACAACTGCCCGACGGCCGAGTAGATCGCCACCTGCCGGAACAGCGCCTGCATGCCGAAGGTACGTGCCTCGTCGGCGACGATCGGCACGATGCGCGGGCCGAGCACCGGATCCTTGAGCAGCTGGCCGAGCATCTGCACGAACACCATCGTCGTCGACTGCTCGCGCGCGCCCGACCCCTCGAGCAGCCGCGCGAACGCGGGCAGCGGCGGCACCGGCAGCGCCGGCACTTCGGTGCTGCGTCGGGGCAGGTAGCCGCCGAGCGCGGCGCGCCGCTGGTGCAGGTAGCGCATCTCGGGGCTGTCTGCATCCGGCCGGTGGAAGCGCAACTGCGCGACATCGTCCTTCGACAGCGGCAGCGCGAAGCGGTCGCGAAACGCGAGCAGCGCTTCTTCGTCGAGCTTCTTCTGCTGGTGGGTACCCATGCGACCCTGCCCCCAGTGACCCATGCCGTAGCCCTTCTTGGTCTGCGCGAGGATCACGGTCGGCTGGCCGCGGTGGCGCACTGCGGCGTGGTAGGCCGCGTGGATCTTCACCGGGTCATGGCCACCGCGGCGCAGGCGGTCGATGTCGGCATCGGTCAGGTGGGCCACCAGTTGCCGCAGCTCTGGATAGCGGTTGAAGAAGTTCTCTCGGTTGAACGCGCCGTCGGTCGCTGCGTACTTCTGGAACTCTCCGTCGACCGTCTCGTGCAGCCGGCGCAGCAGTATCCCTTCATGGTCGCGCGCGAACAGCGGGTCCCAGTCCGATCCCCAGAGCAGCTTGACCACGTTCCAGCCGGCGCCGGCGAACAGGCCCTCCAGTTCCTGGATGATCGAGCCGTTGCCTCGCACCGGGCCGTCGAGGCGCTGCAGGTTGCAGTTGACGACGAACACGAGGTTGTCGAGTCCTTCGCGCCCGGCCAGCGACAACCCGGCCAGCGATTCCGGCTCGTCCATCTCGCCGTCGCCGACGAACGCCCAGACACGGCGGCCGCGCGTCTCGAGCAGCCCGCGGTGCTCGAGGTAGCGCAGGAAGCGCGCCTGGTAGATCGCGTTGATCGGTCCCAGCCCCATCGATGCGCAGGCGAACTGCCAGAACGACGGCATCAGCCACGGATGCGGATAGGACGGCAGGCCGCGGCCGCCGGTCTCGCGCCGGTAGTGGTCCAGCTGGTCTTCGTCGATACGCCCCTCGAGGAAGGCCCGCGAGTAAACGCCTGTCGACGAGTGCGGCTGGAAATACACCAGGTCGCCGTCCTGCCCGCCACGGAAGAAATGGTTGAAGCCGACCTCGAACAGGTCTGCCGCCGATGCATAGCTGGCGATGTGGCCACCGAGTTCGGGATGCGCCCGGTTCGCGCGCACGACCATCGCCAGCGCGTTCCAGCGGATGATGGCTGACAGCCGGTTCTCGATGTCGAGGTCGCCGGGATACTGCGGCTGCGCTTCCAGCGGGATGGAGTTGCGGTAGGGCGTGTTCAGCACCGGCGGCAGCGGCACGCGCTTGGCCCGCGCCAGGTCGAACAGCCTGCGCAGCAGGAAGGTCGCGCGCTCCGGGCCCTCGCGCGCGATCGTCTGTTCGAACGCATCCAGCCACTCGCGGGTCTCTTCCGGATCCTCGTCGGGCGGGGTTACGCGCAGGAACGCCCGTGAAGCGGGCAGTTGCGGCCGGTCGTCGGCGGCATTCGGAATGGTCTCGTCCATGGTGTGCGACGCGCGCTGGCGCGTCCTCCTCGTCGGGTGCCGGCCCGGAATCACCGGTCTGTGTCGATGGTATCGGGACAGCACCGGCACGGGCTGCCGAAGTACGCCGCAGCGAGCGCGCCTGTCGGCATATCATGCCGTCGTCAACCTCCAGGACAGCTCTTCATGCCGCTACTGACGCTCGACCCCAAAGACCTGCGCATCCTCGACCGGCTTCAGCGCGATGCCCGGATCTCCAACGTGGACCTCGCGCAGGCGGTGAACCTGTCGCCCTCTCCGTGCCTTGCCCGGGTACGCGCGCTGGAGGCCGCCGGGGTCATCTCGCGCCACGTGACCCTGCTCGATCCTTCGGCGGTCGGACTCGACGTCACCGTGTTCATCCAGGTCGCGCTCGACAAGCAGGTCGAACCGGTGCTCGACCGCTTCGAGAAGGCGGTCCGTGAGCGTCCCGAGGTGATGGAGTGCTACCTGATGACCGGGGACGCCGACTACCTGCTGCGCGTGGTCGTGCCCGACGTGCGGGCACTCGAACGGTTCATCGTCGACGTGCTGTCGCGCATGCCCGGCGTGGGCAACATCAAGTCGAGCTTCGCGCTCAAGCAGGTGAAGTACGAGACCGCACTGCCGCTGCAGCCGCCGCCGGTCAGTCGGACGCGCGCGCGCCGGATCGCCTGACCAGCTCAGCGTACTTGGCCACTTCCTTCTTCAGGAAGGCGGCGAACTCGGCCGGCGGCATGAAGATCGCGTCGGCGCCGTCGCGCTCGAACGCGGCACGTACATCGGGATGTGCATGCACCTTGCGCAGTTCTTCGAGCCAGCGGTCGAGCACCGGCTTCTGGACCCCGGCCGGCAACCATGCGCCGTACCAGATGTCGGTGTCGAAGCCGGGGACGAAGTTGGCCATCGGCGGCACGCCCGGCAGCGCAGCGGCGGGACGTGCGGTGGTCACCGCATGCACGCGCAGCTTGCCGGCCCGGATGTGCGGCAGCGCGCTGATGCTGGCGACGAAGCCCATGTCGACCTCGCCGCCGATCAGCGCGGCAATCACTGCACCAGCGCCCTTGTAGGGGATGTGCGTGAGCTCGGCCTTGCCCGTGAGCTTGAACAGTTCACCCGACAGGTGGCTGGTGGTACCCGTGCCGTTCGACCCGAAGTTCAGGCCGCCGGTGCGCTTCTGCGACAGTGCGATGACATCCTTGACCGACTTCGCCGGCACCAGCGGATGCGTGACCAGCGTCAGTGGTGCACTGGCGAGGAAGGCCACCGGCTGGAAGTCGGTGAACAGGTTGTAGTTGAGCTTCGGGTACAGCGAGACGTTCACCGCGATCGAATTGGTGGTGAACATGATCGTGTGTCCGTCGGCTGGAGACTTCGCGACGATCTCGGCGCCGACGTTGCCGCCAGCCCCGGCGCGGTTGTCGACGGCGACGGTCTGGCCGAGCGATTCGCCGAGCCGGGCGGCGAACTGGCGGGCGATGATGTCAGTGCCGCCGCCGGGTGCAAACGGCGCGACCATGCGGATCGGACGGCCGGGGAACGACTGCGCCTGCACGCTGACGGCACCGAGCAGCAACAGGAACGCGCAGCCGGTGCGCACGGCGGTCATCGGGTCGGACATGATCCACTCCTTGATAACGAGCGCGCGATTCTACGGCAGTCGGCGCCTGTGCGGCGGACCCTCACTGCAGCATCAAGGGCCCATCGCAGCCGCGGCTGGCTCACGGACGCCGCGGCAGCAGGATCGAGCGGTCGACCTGCCGGATGTCGGTCTTGCCGCAGAAGGCCATCGTGATGTCCAGCTCCTTGCGGATGATCTCGAGGCAGCGCGTGACACCCGCCTCGCCCATTGCGCCCAGGCCGTGCAGGTAGGCCCGGCCGATCATCGTCGCCTTTGCGCCCAGCGCCACCGCCCGCAGTACGTCCTGCCCGGAGCGGATACCGCTGTCGAACCAGACCTCGATGCGCGGGCCGACCGCATCGACGATCGCCGGCAGCGCATCGATCGTCGACGGTGCCCCGTCGAGCTGTCGACCGCCGTGGTTGCTGACCACCAGCGCATCGGCCCCGGAATCGGCGGCAAGCCGGGCATCCTCGGCATCCATGATGCCCTTGAGCACCAGCGGACCGCCCCAGCGGCGCTTGATCCACTCGACGTCGCTCCAGTCGAGCGTCGGGTCGAACTGGGCGCTGGTCCAGGAGGCAAGGCTGGAGGTGTCGCCGACCCCGTCGACATGGCCGACGATGTTGCCGAACTGCCGGCGCGGCGTGCCCAGCATGTTCAGGCACCACCGGGGCTTGGTCAGCAGGTTGAGCAGGTTGGCCACGGTCGGCCTGGGCGGCGTGGACAGTCCGTTCTTCACGTCCTTGTGGCGCTGGCCGAGGATGGTGAGGTCGAGCGTGAGCACCAGCGCCGAACACTTCGCAGCCTTCGCGCGCTCGATCAGCCGCTCGATGAATGCCCGGTCGCGCAGCACGTAGAGCTGGAACCAGAACGGCTTCGTCGTGTGCGCGGCCACCTCCTCGATCGAGCAGATGCTCATCGTCGACAGCGTGAACGGCACCCCGAACGCCTCGGCGGCGCGCGCCGCATGGATCTCGCCGTCGGCCCACTGCATGCCGGCCAGCCCGGTCGGCGCAAGCGCGACCGGCATCGTCACCGGCTGGCCGAGCATCGTCGCTGCGATCGACCGCCGATCGACGTCCACTGCCACGCGCTGGCGGAACTTCAGGTCCTGCAGGTCGGCCTGGTTGGAGCGGTAGGTTCGCTCGGTCCAGGCACCGGAATCGCAGTAGTCGTAGAACATGCGCGGGGCGCGCTTCTCGTGCAGCACCCGCAGGTCTTCGATGTCGGTGATGACGGTCAAGGCATCTCCCCAATGGCCGGCGCGCGACGGCCGTGGCTGGCCGGCACGCTGGAACCGAAGTATCGCGCGATTGGCCTGCTGCCGGTTGCCAGGCTCCGCCTAGCGCCGGCTGCGGTAGCGCGCCAGCGCAGGCAGGTCGGGTTCGATGCCGAGCCCCGGCGCATCCGACAGATGCCAGCAGCCGTCGGCGATGCGTGCGAACGGGCGCGCCAGCGCCTCGCGCAGCGGGTTCGGGTTCGAATCGACCTCGAGCATCCCGCTGCCGCCGACCGCGGCGAGCAGGTGTGCCGAGGCGGTCAGCCCGATGCCGCCACCCAGGTAATGCGGACAGAACGCGAGGCCGGCCGTGACGATGCCCGCGCCGATGTCGTGGCAGCCGCTGATGCCGCCCCACTTGATCACGTCGGGCTGCAGGAAGCGGAACGCCCCGGTCGCCAGCGCCGCGGCGAATTCCGCCCGACCACGCAGGTTCTCCCCTGCGGCGAGCGGGATCGGCGAGCGTTCGGCGAAGGCGCGCCACGTCTGCAGGCCGGTGTCGGCACGCAGCGGCTCTTCCAGCCACATCGGCCGGAACTCGGCCAGTCGGTTGGCCATCACGATGCCGCTGTCGAGGTCCCAGGCCTGGTTGGCATCGATCATCAGCGTCGCGTCCTCGCCGAGCGCGTCGCGCAGTTCGCGCAGGTTGCCGGCATCGCGATCCTCGCCGAAGCCCACCTTCAGCTTGAATGCGCCGAAACCGAGCGCCTTCTGCGCAAGCGCGACCTGGCCCGGACGCGTCGGATTGATGCCGCTGGCATAGGCCGGAACGCGCGTGGCGGCGGACGGGTTGAGCAGGCGTGCGAGCGGCAAACCGGCGCGCCGCGCAACGAGGTCCCAGGCCGCGATGTCGATCCCGGCGATCGCCTGCGCGAACGGGCCGGGTTCATCGGTCTGCAGCACCAGCACCCGGGTACGCGCGGTGAGGAACTCGAACAACCCGGAGGGCGATGCATGGTCGCGCTCGAGCGCGAGCGGGCCGAGCACTTCCTCGACCAGGCAGCCGCGATGTTCGGCACCGTCGGGCGGCCAGTTCGAGAACACCTCCCCCCAGCCATGGGCGCCCTCGGTGTCCTCGACGCGCACCGCAAGCGCGGCACGGCTGCGCATCATCCCGAACGAATTGCGTACCGGCTCGTCGAGCGGTACGCGCCACACGAACGCTTCGACCTTGGCCAGCCGGAACGCATGCGAGGTCATCGGCTGCCCGCCGTCTGCTGCTCGGCCATGCCCGCGTCCGGCATCAGGTGGTAGATCGCGAAGGCGCCCTGCGCGTCCGTCCATGTCGACCGGCAGGCGTAGCCGCTCGACGCAGCCAGCGCGCGGAACCCGTCCGGCGTGTACTTGTATGAACTCTCGGTGTGGATGGTCTCGCCGCTGCGAAACCCATGGACGACACCGGCCACCTCGACCTGCTGCTCGACCAGGCTTTCCAGGTGCATCTCCACGCGCCCGGCCTGCGCATCGTAGCGCGCACGATGGCGGAACCGGGACAGGTCGAACGTGCAGCCCAGTTCTGCGTTCAGGCGCGCAAGCAGGTTCAG
>CAIQON010000097.1 GCA_903873475.1 uncultured bacterium | reverse complement strand
TGGAAGATCGCCTATGCCGACTTCGTGACCGCGATGATGGCCTTCTTCCTGCTGATGTGGCTGCTCGGCTCGGTCAGCAAGGGCGACCTGAAGGGCATCTCCGAGTACTTCAACACGCCGCTGCGAACCGCGCTGATGGGTGGCTCGTCGACCGGTGAAGGCCAGACCGTGCTCCCGGGCGGAGGCACCGACCTCACCGCGAGCGCGGGGCAGGTGCACAAGGGCGAGAGTGAGCCGCGCCCGCGCGACGAGCGGGAACTCGAGGCCGAGATGGAGGCCCGCGAGGCCGCCCGGCTCGCCGAACTGAAGGAAAAGATCGAGAAGGCGATCGAAGCCAACCCGCAACTGGCCCCGTTCCGCAAGCAGATCCTGGTCGACCTGACACCCGAGGGTTTGCGCATCCAGATCGTGGACGAACAGAACCGCCCGATGTTTCCCACCGGCAGCAGCAGCCTGGCCGTGTACACGCGCGACCTGCTGCGCGAGATCGGGATCATCCTGAACGACGTACCGAACCGGGTCAGTCTCGCCGGCCACACCGATGCCGCGACCTTCGGCAGCGGCGACCGCGGTTTCAGCAACTGGGAACTGTCGGCCGACCGGGCGAATTCGGCGCGGCGCGAGATGATCTCCGCCGGCATGGCGGAGTCCAAAGTACTGCGCGTGGTGGGGCTGGCCTCCGCGGTCGGCTTTCCCGGTGCGGCCCCGCTCGACGCGGTGAACCGCAGGATCAGCATCATCGTCCTCAACCGCAGGACGGAGCGGGCCATCACCGCGGAGTCGGCGCCATCCCCGGCGCCGGGGCCGGCCGCAACGGCACCAGGCGCGTCGCCGGTTCGATGAACCCGTCGCCTTCGGAGGGTTCACTGTCCGGGTGTGAACAGCACCCGCAGCCGGTACGCTGGATCGATCGGCTGTCCCCGGCACTGGCCGGGCTGCTGGTGCAGGTCGGCGCCACGGTCGCCACCGGGGCACTGTACGGCCTGGCCACGATGGCCGCGCTGGAGGCGCCCCTGGCATGCTGGGTCTTCGTGCAGGCCGCGCTCGCCGTGCTGCTCGCCACTGCGGCAGGGCAGGCGCGCTGGTGGATCGTCATGCACAGCGTGTTTGTCCCGGCGGCATTGCTGCTCGACCGCCTGTCGCCGCCGTCCTGGATGTATCTCGCGGGTACTGCACTGCTTGCGCTGACCAACGGCAATGCGATGCGGGAGCGTGTGCCCTTGTTCCTGACCAGCCGGGCCGCCCGTGAACGGCTGCTGGCACTGTTGCCCGAGGATCGCCCGATCCGCTTCATCGACGTCGGCTGCGGCTTCGGCGGGGTGGTCGCCAGCGTGGGCCGGGAGCGTCCTACGCTCGAATGCCTCGGCCTGGAGACCGCGTGGCTGCCCTACCTGGTCAGCCGGCTGCGCTGCGCGCTGTCTCCCAACCAGGCGACGGTGGCACGGCGCGATCTCTGGCTGCATGACCTGACGTGCGCCGACGTGGTCTATGCCTACCTGTCGCCAGTGCCGATGGAGCGCCTCTGGCGGAAGATCATCGCGGAAATGCGGCCGGGTGCGCTGTTCATCAGCAACAGCTTCGCGGTACCGGGAGTGGATGCGCTGGCCAGCCTTCCGGTGGACGACGCGACGGGCTCCGTCCTGTACGTCTACCGGTTGCCCGGAGCGGGCGGCCTTTCGGTCGCGCACGACGCGATCGCCGCGCCGATCGCCGTGTCGAGCGCAGCCTGCTCCTGAGCCGGATCGGCGATCCAGGCCCGCGCCCTGATCGCGGCACGCAGACCGTCGAGGAATGCAGGTTCCGCCGCGACACGCGCGAGCAGGGCGGCGAGCGCCGGCGCATCCCCGACGGGAAAGGTTGCCGGCCAGTCGCGGCCGAGCAGGCCGAGATTGCCTGGAATGCGCGAGGCGATCACCGGCGTGCCAGCGGCGATGGCTTCCGACACGACGTTGGCCCCGCCCTCCATGCGCGAACTGATCACCATGGCCCTGGCGCGCGCGATCAACCCGCGTGCGCGCCCCGGCGTGACTTCACCGAGCCAGCGGTAGCGTGCGTCGGCCGCCATCGCCGCGCGTGCCTCGTGCTCGAGGGAGGGGTCGAGCGCCCGGCCGACCTGGGTGATGCGCAAGGGCAGGCCGCTGCGGGGTGCTGCCGGCAACAGCGACAGCGCGCGCGCGGCGAGCATCGGATCTTTTTCCTCGCGCAGGTGACCGACGACGCACACCTCGAAGCTGCGCTGCAGCGCCGGTAGCCGGCGCGGGGCGGGGGCCGACTGGTGCACGACGAACGTCCGCGCACGCAGCGCCGGCGGCAGTTCATCGATCGCGCAACGCTGCAGCACGACGAGGCTGTCGGCGATACGCAGCGACGCTTGCGCGTCGGCGTCGTCGATGATGTCGCGGTAGACATCGGTGCCGGTCAGGGCCAGCACCAGCGGACGGCCCGGGCAGGCCGACCGGAAGCGCATGATCGACGGATGGCTGCGCCGCGCATGCAGCGCCAGCAGCAGGGCGGTGGGCGCGCGCGCCTCCAGCGCGTCGTTGGTCGCGGGATGCCACTCGGTGCAGACGCGCACGCGGTGGCCCAGCCGGCGCAGCAGGCGCGCCCAGCGCACGGCGGTATTGCGATTGCCGGCGCGGGACGCTGGCGGGGCGGGGGTGACCAGGGCGATCTGCACGGACGGACTCTTCAGCCAAGCGCGTAAACTCGCGAGTCTACGGGGATCGGGCCGG
>CAIQON010000096.1 GCA_903873475.1 uncultured bacterium | reverse complement strand
CCGGCGGATCGGGCTGGCGCTGGACGGGCTCTCTTTCCCGCAGCACTTCCTGGTCAGGTGCGCGCTGCCTGACGGCGCGGCCGTGCTCGACCCGTTCCTGTCGGGCGCGTCGCTGTCGATCGAAGAACTGCAGCGCCGGCTGGGAGCGCTGCGGCTGGGGCATCGCCCGTCCAGGGCCGAGGTATCCGCGCTGCTGGTGGCCGCATCGCGGCGTGAAATCCTGGCGCGCGTGCTGCGCAACCTCAAGGCGGTGTACATGGGGGCTGACCAGTACAGCGACGCCCTGGCGGCATCCGACAGGCTGCTGATGCTCACGCCGACGGCCGCCACCGAATTGCGCGATCGGGGCTGGCTGTACCATCACCTCGACTGTTTCCGCGCAGCGCTGGCGGATTACCGCCGCTACCTCGAACTGGCCCCGCTGGCGGCCGATGCCGACGAGGTACGCGGGCGGATCATCGAACTGGAAGTCCTCGCAGCCCGGGTCAACTGAGCGGGCCGGCACGCGGTATGATCTCTCTCGCGCCGGTGCTGGCCGGCTCAGCCCTGTCCCGGTTCATGCCGGGTCCCCTCGTCGTTCACCCTGTGCTGGCGTCATGCCGATGAGCCCTTATCTCTACTGGATCCTCGCCGGTTTCCTGCTGCTCATCGTCGAGATGACGAGCGGCACTTTCTACCTGCTGGTACTCGGTCTGGCGGCGTTCGCGGCCGCCCTGGCCGCCTGGTCGGGTGCGACCGTCGGCGCGCAGGCCGGCATTGCGGGTGTCGTCGCGCTGGCCGGGGTTGTCGTGGTCTGGAAGATGCGCGCCGGCGATACCCCGGCGGTTTCCGGCAACGCCCTCGACGTCGGCGGAATGGTCACGCTCGAGAGCTGGGTCGACCGCAGCGCGGGCCTGGCGAAGGTGCGCTACCGCGATGCCCAGTGGGAGGCCCGGGTCGCGCTCGAGCCCGGCCAGCAGGTACCCGAGCCGGGCACCACGCTGTACATCCGCAATAGCGCCGGAAACCTGCTCGAGGTATCGGCGACACGATGAGGCGCGACCCGCGGCGTTTCGACCCGAAGGATTTCGACCTCAGCAAGATCGACCTCACGAAGATCGACCTGGCGAAGCTCCTGCCCGGCCGGTCAGGGCTGCTTCGGCCGGCGCAGCCCGCCCAACTCATCCATGACCCGCTCGCGAGCCGAGGAGGCCCCGCCATGTTGCCCAAACTGATAGTCGTCGCCGTGATTGCGGCTGTGATGTCGACCATCCGCGACCTTGCGCCGTTCGCGCCCTGGTTCTTCTTCGTCGCGTTCGCCATCGTCGTGGTGATCGAATCGGTGCGCGTCATCCCGCAGCAGCAGGCCTGGGTGGTCGAGCGCCTGGGCAAGTTCCACGACGTGCTGGAGCCGGGACTGCGCATCATCGTGCCCTTTGTGGATCGTATCCAGTACAAGCACTCGCTCAAGGAAGTGCCTCTGGACGTGCCCGAGCAGACCTGCATCACGCGCGACAACACGCAGCTGTCGGTCGACGGAATCATCTACTATCAGGTGACCGATCCGCGGCTCGCGTCGTACGGGTCCTCCGACTACATCACGGCGATCACCCAGCTGGCGCAGACCACCCTGCGCTCCGAGATCGGCAAGATGGAGCTCGACCGTACCTTCGAGTCGCGCGACGAGATCAACCGGCAGATCGTGGCGGTGCTCGACGAGGCGGGCCGCACCTGGGGCGTCAAGGTGCTGCGCTACGAGATCAAGAACCTGACCCCGCCGGACACCATCCTGCGCGCCATGCAGGCGCAGATCACCGCCGAGCGCGAGAAGCGGGCGCTGATCGCCAAGTCCGAGGGCCAGAAGCAGGAAGAGATCAACCTGGCCGAGGGCGCCAAGCAGGCGGCGATCCTCCGGTCCGAGGGCGAAAAGGCGGCTGCGATCAACAACGCGGAGGGCGAGGCCCAGGCGCTGATCGCGGTCGCCGATGCCACCGCCCAGGCGACCCGCGCCGTGGCGGAGGCGATCGGCACGCCGAACGGCCTCAATGCGGCGAACCTGAAGGTGGCCGAACTCTATGTCGGTGCGTTCGGCAACCTCGCGAAGGCGGGCAACACCCTGATCGTGCCAGCCAATCTCGCCGACATCGCATCCCTGATCGGGTCGGCGACAACCGTGCTGGATAATGTCAGGGGCATCCAGACGGCAAGAACGACCGCCCCGACTTGAACTTGTGCCTGCCATCCCTATCTAAGCTGGTGACTGAAGGCGCGCTGGACATTTCCCCGCCTGCGCCGGCGTACTTCCACGGAGTGAATCGATGAAACGGATCCTGCTGTTCCTGATCACCAATGTCGGTGTGCTGCTGGTGCTGAGCATCACCGCGCGGCTGCTCGGGCTCGACCGGATGCTGGGCGGCGGCATGGGCGGCCTGCTCCTGTTCTGCGCGTTCATGGGCTTCGGCGGCGCGTTCATCTCGCTGGCCATCTCGAAGTGGTCGGCCAAGCGCATGACCGGCGCGGTGGTGATCGAGTCGCCCAGCAGCTCGCGCGAGTTCTGGCTGGTCGAGACGGTGCGCAAGCAGGCCGAGCGGGCCGGCATCGGCATGCCGGAAGTCGCCATCTACGACTCGCCCGACGTGAACGCATTCGCCACCGGCATGACCCGCAACAGTGCGCTGGTGGCGGTCAGTACCGGGCTGCTCAACGGCATGCGCGACGACGAGATCGAGGCGGTGCTCGCCCACGAGGTGAGCCATATCGCCAATGGCGATATGGTCACGCTGACCCTGATCCAGGGCGTGGTCAACACCTTCGTGTTCTTCCTGGCGCGGGTCATCGGGCAACTGATCGACCGGGTCGTGTTCAAGAGCGAGTCGGGGCAGGGCGTCGGCTACTACGTGACCGTATTCGTCGCAGAGATGGTGCTCGGCGTGCTGGCCAGCATCGTCGTGATGTGGTTCAGCCGGCAGCGCGAGTTCCGGGCCGATGCCGGTGCCGCCACCCTGTCCTCGCGCAGCAAGATGATCGCGGCACTGGAGGCACTGCAGCGCGCCCACCAGCCGGCGCAACTGCCGAGCCAGGTGGCTGCGATGGGCATCAATGGGGGTATCGGTGACGGCCTGAAGCGGCTGTTCATGACCCATCCGCCGCTCGAAGAGCGCATCGAAGTGCTGCGCGCCGGTCTCTGACCGACGCACGAAAACGACGAAGGCCAGGCTGCAAGCCTGGCCTTCTCGTTTCAAGGGGCCGATCGGGCCCCGCCGCGCACGGTTGTTCAGTCCTGCCGGGTGTGTCCCACGAGGATCGCAGCCATCGGGGCGCCACCTGTCGCGGCAGGCTGGATGGTGACCGGCGCAGCAGCTTCGGACGCCTGCGCCGCTTCACCAGCCGGCACGGCGGCCGCGCTCGGGGGAGCGTCGGCTTCGTCGACAGCGGACGCCGGGCGCTGCCAGATCGGCGCCAGCTCGACCACGCTCGGACGCGCGGCGGCCCACTCCTTCTCCCGCGGCGGGTTGCCGTCCCAGAGCTGGCTGCGCCTGCGCTGGAAATAGGCGTCGCGCAGGAAGGCGTAGCGATCGCTGGCCGCCTGGTCGAACACCCGGCCGGCCCCGAGCAGGGTCGCCCGGACATTGACCAGGCGCAGGCTCCAGAGGCTCCACGTGATCGCTTCGTCGTCGATCCAGCGGGTCAGCGGATCGAGCGCTATCTGGCCGATCGTCGCGGTGCCATCGCGCAGGCTGCTCGGTCCGAGCAGCGGAATCACCAGGTAGGGACCGTGGCCGATGCCCCACCAGGCAAGCGTCTGGCCGAGGTCTTCGTCGCTCTTCTCGAGCCCGACGCGCGATGCGACGTCGACGAAGCCGAGCAGGCCGACGGTCGTGTTCAGCGCGATGCGGCCGATGTCGGACACTGCGGCCCCCACCTTGCCCTGGAGCAGGTTGTTGATAGCATTCCAGTAGTCGTAGAGGTTGCCGAAGAAGTTCGAGACGCCGGTACGCGCCGGATCAGGCAGCACCGCCGTGTAGGCCTTGGCCACCGGCTGGATCACCGCGCGGTCGATGGCCTCGTTCACCTCGTAGATGCCGCGGTTCAGGGGTTCGAGCGGATCGCGTGGGTCGCCAGTCCCGGGCGTTGCACAGCCGCTGAGCGCCAGCGCCACGAGCACCGCCAAGCCTGCAGGTGCGCGACGGCGGGATGGTGGGCGATTCGAGTGCATTACTACCTCTGACCGGGTTGATCGGCAGATTATAGCGATCGGCATTGATGGCGGTTGGCTTCAGGGCAATGCTGAAGCGCAGGGCAGGGCTCGCCAGGCCGGGCCGGCAGGATCGCGATCCGTGAGCGCGCGTGCCTCGGGTATCATCTTCGGCTGGCTTTCGACCCTGTCGACGAAAGGAAACACCCATGGATCTCGGAATTGCCGGCCGCAAGGCCATTGTCTGCGCAGCCAGCAAGGGGCTCGGCCGCGCCTGTGCGATGTCGCTCGCGCGCGAGGGCGTCGACGTGGTCATCACGGCGCGCACACCCGGACCGCTCGAGGAGACCGCAGACGAGATCCGCTCGGCCACCGGGGTACGGGTGATTACCGTGGCATCGGACATCACGACCGAAGCGGGGCGCGCGCTGGTGCTTGCCGCATGTCCGGAGCCAGACATACTTGTCAACAACGCCGGCGGCCCGCCGCCCGGTGACTTCCGCGAATGGACGCGGGAGCACTGGATCAAGGCCGTCGACGCAAACATGCTGACGCCGATCGAGATGATCAAGGCAACCGTCGACCCGATGATGAAGCGGGGCTTCGGCCGCGTGATCAACATCACCTCCAGCTCGGTCAAGGCGCCGATCGAGGTGCTCGGCCTGTCGAACGGCGCGCGCTCCGGCCTGCACGGTTTCATCGCCGGCCTGTCGCGCAAGACGGTCCAGTTCAACGTCACCATCAACAACCTGCTGCCCGGCCCGTTCGAGACCGAGCGCATGCGCAACAACCTGTTCCATATCGCCAACGTCAAGGGCATCACCACCGATCAGGCGCGGGAACTGCGGCGCAAGGAAAATCCGTCGGGGCGGCTGGGCGATCCGGCCGAATTCGGCGATGCCTGTGCGTTCCTGTGTTCGGCCCAGATGGGCTATGTGACCGGGCAGAATTTCCTCATGGACGGTGGGGCCTACCCGGGCACCTACTGAGCCGCGTCCCACCCGAAACTACGCAACACGAAGGAGAGCGACATGCTCGAGTTGAAAGATCCCGGCCTGTTCCGCCAGCAGTGTTTCCTCGACGGCGCGTGGGTCGATGCACGATCCGGCGAAACGATCACCGTGCGCAATCCGGCCGACGGCTCGGTGCTCGGTACGGTGCCGAAGATGGGGGCCGAAGAGACGCGCATGGCGATCGAGGCGGCTGACGCCGCCTGGCCGGCCTGGCGTTCGAAGCTCGCCAAGGAGCGCTCGGCGATCCTGCGCAAGTGGTTCGACCTGATCGTCGCCAACCAGGAAGACCTCGCGGTGCTGATGACTTCGGAACAGGGCAAGCCGATCACCGAGTCGCGCACCGAAGTGATGTATGGCGCCTCCTTCATCGAATGGTTCGCCGAGGAAGCCAAGCGCGCCTACGGCGACGTGATCCCGCAGCACCAGGCCGACAAGCGCATCGTCGTCACCAAGCAGCCCATCGGTGTCTGCGCAGCGATCACGCCGTGGAATTTCCCCAACGCGATGATCACCCGCAAGGCCGGCCCGGCGTTCGCCGCCGGCTGCCCGATGGTGCTCAAGCCTGCGAGCCAGACCCCGTTCTCGGCGCTGGCGCTGGCCGTGCTGGCCGAGCGCGCGGGCATCCCGAAGGGTGTCTTCAGCGTGATCACCGGCTCGGCGGCCGCCATCGGCGGCGAGATGTGCGCCAACCCGATCGTGCGCAAGGTGACCTTCACCGGGTCGACCGAGATCGGCCGCGTGCTGATGCAGCAGTGCGCGCCGACGATCAAGAAACTGTCGCTCGAACTCGGCGGCAATGCGCCGTTCCTCGTGTTCGACGATGCCGACCTCGACGCCGCGGCCGAGGGGGCGCTCGCGTCGAAGTACCGCAACACCGGGCAGACCTGCGTCTGCGCCAACCGCATCCTGGTGCAGGAGGGCGTGTACGAAGCGTTCGCGCAGAAGCTGAAGGCGAAGGTCGACACGCTGAAGGTCGGCAACGGCCTGGGCGGGGACATCACCCAGGGGCCCCTGATCGACAAGGCTGGCCTCGAGAAGGTCGAGGAGCATGTCGCCGATGCGGTCGCAAAGGGCGCGAAGGTCCTCACCGGCGGCAAGCGCCATGCGCTCGGTGGCACCTTCTACGAGCCGACCATCCTCACCGACGTGACCACCGACATGAAGGTCACCATCGAGGAGACCTTCGGGCCGGTCGCGCCGCTGTTCAAGTTCAAGACCGAGGAAGAGGCGATCCGCCTCGCCAACGCGACCGAGTTCGGGCTGGCGGCCTATTTCTACAGCCGTGACGTCGGCCGCTGCTTCCGTGTCGGCGAGGCGATCGAGTCGGGCATGGTCGGCATCAACGCCGGCATCATCTCCAACGAGATCGCCCCCTTCGGTGGCGTGAAGCAGTCCGGCCTGGGCCGCGAAGGTTCGAAGTACGGCCTCGACGAGTTCATGGAAGTGAAGTACATGCTGTTCGGCGGCATCTGACGGCT
>CAIQON010000095.1 GCA_903873475.1 uncultured bacterium | reverse complement strand
TCGGTCCTGCGGCGGCGGTCAGCCGAAGTAGGCGTCTTCGAGTACCTTCATCTCGACGGTCTTGTTCTCTTTCGAGTCGCCCTGCATGTATTCGCCAGCGGGGCCGACGCGGCTGCTGGCCTTGCCCTGAAGCGCGTAGTTGGGCGAGCCGACGCGCAGCATGACCAGCGGGCCTTCGCTCTCGACCGAGTGGAAGCGGTAGAGTGAGCCTTTCGGCACGAGGATGCCTTCGTGCGCATTCAGGGTGGCCATCTCGCCTTCCTCGTCGTAGAAGGTCGCAGCGCCCTGCAGGATGATGAAGGTGTGGTCTTCGGTGGGGTGGGCATGCAGGCCGTTCTCGCCACCGGACGCATAGACCTTCACCATCACGGTCAGGTCTTCGGTCGCGGCTACCGGGATGTTCGCCCGTCCCTGCTCCAGCAACTGGGTGCGCATCTTGAACGCCTGCGGCTTGCCCTTGTTGTCGGCAGCGATCTGGGTGAGCTTCTGGCGCAGCAGTGCCGAGTCGCTGAGTGCGGACTCCATTTCCCGGGCGACGAGTTTCATGCGGGGCTCCTGAGGGTGGCGAATCGGGGAATCGGGGGGGGCGGTCGCAACGGGGACGTGGCAGGGAACTTGCTCCCCTTGCGTCATGACCTGCCATCATTGTACGAACAAATCGGCAGTCGCCAGAATCCCGTCCAACGGAGCAGCCATGTCACTCAGCCGAATCACTCCCGCCGCCCTGGTCCTCGCGGGCGCCACGCTGGTCGCGACGCCGGCCTTCGCCCAGCCGGGTACCGCGTTCCCCGCCAAGCCGGTGCGTATCATCGTGCCGTTCGCCCCCGGCGGCCAGTCGGACATCATCTCGCGCGTGGTCGGACAGAAGCTCTCCGAGCAATGGGGCCAGCCGATGGTCTACGAGAACCGCGGCGGTGCCGGTGGCACACTGGGCATCGACGCGATGCTGCGCTCGCCAGCGGACGGCTATGCCATCGGTGCCGGCAGCCAGAGCGCCCTTTCGATTGCACAGCACCTCTACGCGAAACTTCCCTACGATCCGCTGAAGGAAGTGCAGGGCGTGGTCACCCTGGTCCTCACGCCGTACGCGGTCGCCGTGAATACCCGGGTACCGGCGAAGAACATCGACGACCTGGTCCGGCTCTCGCGCGCCAAGCCGGGTCTGCTCAACTTCGGCTCGTCCGGCGCTGGCTCGATCTCGCATATCGCGGCGGAACTGTTCGGCGATGCGGCCGGTACGCGGCTGGTGCATGTGCCGTACAAGGGCACAGCCCCGGCGCTGGCCGGCCTGGCCACCGGCGAGATCGACCTGATGTTCACCGACCTGACGCCCCTGGGCCCGCATCTCGAATCGAAGCGCGCGCGGGTGATCGCGATCGCCGGGTCTCGGCGCAGCAGCGCGGCCCCGGGTGCGACGACACTGGCCGAGCAGGGCTTCAAGATGCAGGCGATCGATGGACGCTACGGCTTCGTCGTTCCGGCCGCCACGCCGCGCGACGTGGTGAACCGGATCAACGCCGCATCGGTCGCCGCGCTGAAGATGGCCGACGTGCGCAACCGGTTCGAGACGCAACTGGGTTACGCCATCGTCGGCGATACGCCCGAGGACTACCAGCGCGCGATTCGCAACGACTCCGAGACGTTCGGCAGGGTGATCAAGCGGGCCGGCATCAAGGCGGAGTGACCTGCCGGGGGCTGCGCGTCAATCCGCCCGCGCCCCCGACCGCTTCACCAGTTCGCGCCAGCGCGGGATCTCCGCCCGGATCAGCGCGGCAAACGCCTCTGGCGTACTCGACGCGACGTCGACCCCCTGCGTGACGAAGCGTTCCCTCATCTCGGGCGAATCGACGATCTTCGCCACTTCCCCGTGCAGCCGTGCAAGCAGCGGCTTCGACAGCCCGGCGGGGGCCAGCACGCCGTACCAAGGCGTCACGTCGTAGCCGGGTGCGCCGCCCTCGGACACGGTCGGCAGCTCCGGCGCCTGCGGCGAGCGCTTCAGCGTCGAGACGGCGATCGCGCGCAGCTTGCCCGCGCGCACGAATGGCATCGCGGTCAGCATGTTGGAGAACATCATCTGCACCTGCCCGCCGACCAGGTCGCCCAGCGCCGCCGCATTGCCCTTGTACGGGATGTGCACGATGTCGATCGCGGCCGTGCTCTTGAACAGTTCGCCCGCGAGATGGGTCGGGCCGCCGCTGCCGGCCGAGGCGAAGTTGAGCGCGCCCGGCTTCGCGCGGGCGAGCGCGATCAGGTCCTTCACGTTCTTCGCCGGCACGCCCGGATGCACGACCAGCACGAACGGCAGCGTCGCGATCAGCGAGATCGGCTGGAAGTCCTTGATCG
>CAIQON010000094.1 GCA_903873475.1 uncultured bacterium | reverse complement strand
CTCTTCGTCCCAGCGCATCGCGCGCTTCATCGACGCGAGCGCATGGTCGCACTTGTCGAGGTTGTGCTGTTCCACCCAGACCTCGACGCCGACTTCACGGCCGGACATCGTGGTGAAGGTGTCGCGCGCGCACACAAGATTGCCCGCCACCAGCGCGAACAGGTACGACGGCTTGGGCCAGGGATCGACCCAGGTCGCGAAATGGCGGTCCTGAGCGTGCTTCCCGGTGACCGGGCCGCATTCGCCGCGGTTGCCGTTGGACAGCAGCACCGGGTACTTCTCCCGGTCGGCGATGATGGTCGTGGTGTAGCGCGCCATCACGTCCGGGCGATCGAGGAAGTAGGTGATCTTCCGGAACCCGCGTGCCTCGCACTGCGTGCAGAAGTTTCCGCTCGACTTGTACAGGCCCTCGAGCGCGGTGTTGGCCTCGGGGTGGATGATGGTCACCACCTCGAGCGTGAACTGGCGCGGCACGCGGGTGATCGTCAGCCCCTCGGCGTCGACCGCGTACTCGGACGGCGCGAGCGCCCGCCCGTCGAGCACCAGCGCCTCGAGTTCCAGGCCGATGCCGTCCAGCCGCAGCGACGGCGGGACCGGTGCCTGGTCGTCGCAGGCATGGATCACCGAGTGCGCGGTGACGATCGTGCGGTCTTCGTGCAGGTCGAACGTCAGTTCGACCGAATCGACGCGGTAGGCGGGGGGCGCGTAGTCGGCCCTTCGGGTGACCGACGGCGTTGCTCGGGTCGTGGAATCGATGTCCATCGGGCGCTCGGCGACAAGGGGGTCAGCCGGCATTCTAACGGCATCGGCAGCAACGGCACCCGGGCCTCGGGCCTGTCGCCCGCAGCCCGGGTCATGCGAACGTCACTCGACTTTCAGATTGGCTTCCTTGACCAGCCTGGCGAAGCGCGCGGACTCTGCCCGGATGAACTTGTCGAACGCCTCGGGCGTGCTGCCGGTCGGCACGATGCCCGCGCCATGGTGGCGCTCGACGATGTCGGGCAGCTTGAGCGCGGCGTTGACCGCCGAATTCATGCGGTCGATGATGGGGCGCGGGGTCTTCGCGGGGAAGAACACGCCGTACCAGTTGGTTACAGCGAACCCGGGCACGCCTGCTTCGCCGATGGTCGGGATGTCGGGGAACAGCGGCGTGCGCTCCGGCAGCGTGAAGGCGATCGGGCGCAGCCGGCCGGACTTCCAGTGCGGCAACACCGACACCATGGTCGCAAACGACAGCGTGATGTTGCCACCGACCAGGTCAGCCATGGCCGGGCCGCCCCCCTTGTACGGAACGTGGACCAGTTCGGTGCCGACGATCCGGTTGAACAGTTCGCCGGCGAGGTGGTCGGCCGCGCCCATGCCGGAGGAGCCGTAGGTCAGCTTGCCTGGATTCTTCTTCGCCAGGGCGATGATGTCCCTCACCGTCTTCACCGGCAGCGAGGGGTGCACCACCAGCACGTTCAGCACGATCGAGGTCTGCGAGACCGGCGTCAGGTCGCGCAGCGGATCAACCGCCAGCTTGCCGTAGAGCGCCGGATTCACCGCGATGTTGCCGATCGTGCCGAGCACCATCGTGTAGCCGTCCGGCTCGGACTTGGCCGCGAGTTCGACCCCGATGTTGCCGCCGGCCCCGCCGCGGTTCTCGACCAGGACCTGCTGGCCGAGCGTTTCGGACAGCTTGGGCGAGATCAGGCGGCCGACGAAGTCGGTGCCGCCACCGGGCACGAACGGCATGATGAAGCGGATCGGCTTGGCCGGCCACTGCTGGGCCTGCACCGTACCCGGCAGGACCAGCGGCAGCGCAAGAAGGGCTGCTGCAGTGGCGGCGACGCGCTGGCGCGCGGCACGGAACGGAGCGGACGGGACACGATGGGACGGCATGGACGACCTTTCGAGCTTTGAATGGTGCATGGATGGCAATGTATCAAAAGCGCGCACGACGCGGACAATACGTTGACGAAGCAGCTTGCCGGCACGGCCGAGCACATCCCGTGCCAGTGGCGGGTGCACGCAAGGCGCCCGCGCTGCGCCGTCGGCCAGCTTTCACGATATGGCCATCAGTCGATCTGGGCGCCCGAGGCTCGCACCAGCGCGCCCCATTTTACGACCTCCGCCGAGATGAACTTCGCGAACTGCTCCGGGGACGTGGGGCTGGGTTCCCCACCTTCGGTCGCGATCCGTTCGCGCACGTCCGGCAATTGCAGCACCTTCACGATCTCGCCGTTGAGCCTGCTGACGATGTCCGGTGGCGTGCCCGCGGGCGCGAGTACGCCCCACCAGTTCACCAGCACGAACGCCGGCAGCCCGCTCTCGACCATGGTCGGGACCGCGGGCAGCACGGCGGCACGATCGGCGCCGGTGGCTGCGATCGCCCTCAGCCGCCCGGTGCGCACCTGCCCGAGCACCGGCGGAATCGTGCTGAACAGCATGCTGATCTGCCCGCCCAGGACGTCGGTCATCGCCGGCACATTGCCCTTGTAGGGGATGTGCGTCATCCTGGCCTTCGCCGCGATCTTGAACTGCTCGCCGGCGAGGTGGCCGGCCGTACCGTTGCCCGGCGAACCGAAGGTCAACTGATCGGGACGGGCACGCGCGAGCGTGGCGAGTTCCTTCACGGTCTTCACCGGCAGCGCCGGATTGACCACCAGCACCAGCGGCGCGGACACGGCATTGGTGACCGGGGCAAAGTCCTTGACCGGGTCGTAGGGCAGCTTCTTGTAGAGCGCCGGAGCGACCGCGAGGTTCGCCGCCTGGCCCATCACCACGTGGTAGCCGTCCGCCGGCGCACGTGCCGCTGCCTCCAGGCCGATGGTACCGCCCGACCCTGCGCGGTTCTCGACCACCACCGGCTGGCCGAGCCGCTCGGACAGTTTCTGTGCGATCACCCGCGACATCACGTCGGTGCCGCCGCCCGGCGGGAACGGGATGAACCAGCGCAGCGGCTTGGACGGCCACGCCTGCGCACGGCTTGCTTCGGCGCCCAGCACCATGGCGAGCGAGGCCGCAAGCACCAGCGTGCGCATCATCGGGCCACCATGCAGGTGCGCGCCGATGCATCGAGCATCGGTACATGGCCGTACAGCGGCTCGCCGGGGATGCCCTCGGCCAGCACCTCGCGGATCGCGATCAGACGATCGAGGTCGATGCCAGTGCGCAGGCCCATCTCCTCGAGCATGAACACCAGGTCTTCGGTGACGATATTGCCGGTGGCACCGGGCGCGAACGGACAACCGCCGAGGCCGGCGAGCGAGCTGTCGAAGGTGCGCACGCCTTCCTCGAGTGCGGCCACCACGTTGGCCAGCCCGAAGCCACGCGTGTTGTGCAGGTGCGCGCCACCCAGCTTCGCGCCGATCGCTGCATGCACCTTGCGGAACACGCGCCGGATCTGCGTCGGATTCGCCATGCCGGTGGTGTCGGCCAGGCCGACCTCGTCGCAGCCGGCCTCGACGCAGGCGATGGAATCGCGCACCACCTGCTCTTCCGACACCCGGCCTTCGATCGTGCAGCCGAACACCGTCGACAGTCCGGCTTCGATCTTCGGCCGCTGCGCCTTGGGCAGCGAATCGCGGAAGGCACAGGCACGTCGCGCATCCTCGATGGCCTCCTCCGTCGTGCGGCGCACGTTGGCCAGGCTGTGCTTGCGGCTCACCGAGATCGGCAGCGTGATCTTGTGCGCCCCGCTCTCGACCGCACGCAGCACGCCCTTGAAGTTGGGCGCGAGCACGGCCACGTGCAGGCCGGGGATGCCCAGCGCATGGCGCACCACATCGGGGGCGTCGACCATCTGCGGGATCACGCTGGGCGGCACGAACGAGCAGACCTCGATTTCGCGCAGGCCGGCGGCCGCGGCGGCGCTGATCCAGCGCTGCTTGAACACGGTGGGCATGAACTGCTTCGTGTTCTGCAGGCCGTCGCGCGGCCCGACTTCGCTCACCAGGACATCGATGCCATCGTTCGACGGGTTCATGCAGTTCCTCCTCACTTGCGCGCATCGCGCGCGCGGATCAGCGCGCAGGCGGCGCGCACGTCGACGTTGCCGCCGGAGACGATGACCCCGATGCGCGCGCCGTTCATGTAGTCGATCTTGCGCTCGAACAGCGCGGCGGTCGCGAGCGCGCCGGTCGGCTCGACGACGATCTTCATTCGCTCCCACAGGAACAGCATCGCGTCGAGCAGCTGGTCGTCGTCGACGGTCACCATGTCGTGCAGCAGCTGGCGCACCAGCGGGAAGGTGAGCGTGCCCAGGGACGGCGTGCGTGCGCCATCGGCGATGGTGTCCGGATTGTCGACGGTCTGGAGGATGCCGGTGTGGAACGAGCGTGTCGCATCGTCGCCAGCGGCGGGCTCGACGCCGACCACGCGGCAGCCCGGCGACAGGTGGTGCGCGGCGATCGCACAACCGGAGGTCAGCCCGGCACCGCCCGTACAGACCAGCAGCCAGTCGAGCGGCCCCGCGTCCTCGATCAGCTCCTTCGCCGCCGTACCCTGTCCCGCGATCACATGCGCATCATCGTACGGCGGCACCATGGTCAGGCCGCGCGCCTGCGCCAGCTGGCGGGCGATCGACTCACGCGTGGTCTTCGTCTTGTCGTAGGTGATGACCTCGGCGCCGTAGCCGCGCGTGGCTTCGAGCTTCACCGAAGCGGCATCGTCCGGCATCACGATCACAGCCCGGATGCCCAGCAGCTGCGCCGACAGGGCCACTGCCTGCGCATGGTTGCCGGAGGAGAACGTGACGACGCCGCGCGCCTTCTCGGCCGCACCCAGCTGCGACAGGGCGTTGTACGCGCCACGGAACTTGAACGCCCCGCTGCGCTGGAAGTTCTCGCACTTGAAGTACACCTTCGCACCGGTGCGGCGGTCCACCGTGCCCGAGGTCAGCACCGGCGTCCGGTGTGCATGGCCGTCGAGCCGGCGCGCCGCCGCCTCCACATCCGCGTAGGTAGGCAAATCAGGGTCAGGCGCCATCTTTCCTGCGATCTCCAGAACAGAAAGTTCAGAGGCCGCATTCTGCGACAAAAAGCGGTGGGGGCGGTGGGGGTCGGGCGGTGGGGGTCAGGTCTTGAGTTTTGCGTCGGAGATCGGAAGAGCACACGT
>CAIQON010000093.1 GCA_903873475.1 uncultured bacterium | reverse complement strand
TCACCCCGGGCGGCCCGACCGACCAGACCGCACGGTTGCTGGCGCAGAAGGTGACCGAGGCCTGGGGCCAGCAGGTCGTGGTCGAGAACCGCGGCGGCGCCAACGGCAACATCGGCATGGAACTGGCGGTGAAATCCCCGCCCGACGGCTACACCTGGGTGATCGCGACGGTCGGTACGATCGCGGTGAATCCGTCGCTCTACAAGCTGCCGTTCGACATGCTCAAGGACTTCGCGCCGGTGATCCACCTGACCAGTTCCCCGGCGGTTCTGGTGGTCAATCCGTCGCTGCCGGTGAAGTCGGTGAAGGAACTGATCGCGCTGGCGAGGAAGCGTCCCGGCGAACTCACCTTCGGATCGTCCGGTTCGGGTGGCCTCGGGCACATCTCCGGCGAGATGTTCAAGCAGCTTGCCGGGCTCGACATGGTGCATGTGCCCTACAAGAGCTCCGCCCCGGCCCTGATGGACCTGCTCGGCGGCCAGACCTCGATGCAGTTCGAGAACACGATCAGCGCGACGCCGCACATCCGCAGTGGCCGGCTGCGTGCACTGGCGGTGACCACCGAGACGCGCTCGCCGGTGCTGCCGGGCGTGCCCACGGTGGCCGAGTCCGGCTTGCCGGGCTACGCCAACAATTCCTGGAACGGCATCCTGGTGCCGGCAGGTACGCCGCGCGAGATCATCAACCGCGTCAACGCCGAACTGGTGCGCATCCTGAAAGAGCCGGACGTGCGCGAACGGCTGACCGGGGTCGGTGCCGACATTGCCGGGAGCACCCCGGAAGCGTTCGGCGCGATGATCCGTTCCGAGATCGAGAAGCTGGCAAAGGTAGTGAAGACGGCAAAGGTCCGGATCGACTGAGCCCGCCGGCCCGACAAATGCAGCGCGGCAACCGCCGGCATCATTTGAGCCCCCGGCGCTGCGGGAGTAGAGTGGGCGGGTAGCCGGACATCATCCAACCGCGGCCAGACCACGCCGCGATCCCGAGGAGAAAGACATGACCCAGTCGCGCGTGCCCGTGCACCACATCAACATCGGCTGCCGCCGTTCGGACCTGCCGAAGATCGAGACGTTCTACGAAGGGCTGCTGGGCCTGAAGGTCGGCTATCGCCCGCCGTTTCCGTCGGAAGGCATCTGGATGTACGACGGCGACCACCCGCTGCTCCATGTCGTCGTCCGTTTCCCGGAAGACTGGACCGGCATCGACGAGGCGCATTCGGGCTACGACCACACTGCCTACCACTGCGTCGGGATCGACGACTACCGCTCGCGCATCAAGGCCCTCGGCGTCGAATACGAAGAGCAGCTGGTGTCGACCAATGCCTACCAGGTGTTCACCAAGGATCCGGTCGGCAACAAGGTCGAGCTGATCTTCCCGGACGAGACGGTGGCCAACGGCGTCGCCGAAGGCACCCTGTCGTCGTCGCAGTTCGGCACCCGGACGAAGATGCCCGAAACCGTCTGATTGCCAGCCGGCGGTACCCCGAAGCCGCGGTTCGGTAGAATCGCGGCTTTTTCACGCCCGTCGCGCGCCGTGGATCGCGCGCCACGTGCCCCCCGCATGCCAGGAGCCGTACATGGAAGAAGTCACCCGAATCCTCGCCCGTTACGTCGTCGAGTCGCGTTTCGAATCGATCCCGGCCGCCACCCGCCACCATGCGACGCGCACCTTCGTCAACTGGCTCGGCTGCGCGATCGGCGGCTCGCACCATGAGGGCATGGACATCGCACTGGCCGCGCTCGCGCCGATGGCCGGCGCAGCCCAGGCTTCGGTGCTCGGGCGGGGCGAGCGCCTCGACATCCTGCATGCCGCGCTGCTCAACGGCATCAGCTCGCACATGTTCGACTTCGACGACACCCACCTGAAGACGGTGATCCATCCGGCCGGCCCGGTGTGCTCGGCGATCCTGGCCCTGGCCGAGCACCGTCCGGTCAGTGGCGAAGACTTCGTGCACGCGCTCGTGCTGGGCGTCGAGGTCGAGTGCCGGATCGGCAACTCGGTATACCCGAACCACTACGACACCGGCTGGCACATCACCGGCACCGCCGGCGTGATGGGGGCGGCCGCCGCCTGCGGCAAGCTGCTCGGCCTGAACGAACAGCAGATGGTCTGGGCACTGGGCATCGCCGCCACCCAGTCCTCCGGCCTGCGCGAGATGTTCGGCACCATGTGCAAGCCGTTCCATCCGGGCAATGCCGCGAAGAACGGCCTGATGTCCGCGCTGCTCGCCGAGAAGAACTTCACCAGCTCGAACCGCGGCATCGAAGCCCCGCGCGGCTTCGCCCATGTGCTGTCGACGAAGTTCGATCCGGCCGAGATCATCGATGGCCTGGGCAAGACCTTCGAGATCGACCTCAACACCTACAAGCCCTTCGCCTGCGGCATCGTGATCCACCCGATCATCGATGCCTGCGTGCAGTTGCGCAACGAACACGCGCTCACCGGCGACGAGATCGAATCGGTGCTGGCGAAGGTGCATCCGCTGGTGCTCGAACTCACCGGCAAGAAGACGCCGCAGACCGGGCTGGAAGGCAAGTTCAGCGTCTACCACTCCGCTGCGGCCGGCTTCATCTACGGTGCGGCCGGCGAGCGCGAGTACAGCGATGCGGTGGTGCGCGATGCGAAGGTGGTCGCGCTGCGCGACAAGGTCACCGCGGTGGTCGACGCCACGATGCACGAAGACCAGACCCTGGTCGAGGTGAAGCTCAAGGACGGTCGTACGCTGAGCAAGTACGTGGAAGCGGCCATCGGCAGCCTGAAGCGGCCGCAGACCGATGCCGACCTGGAGGCGAAATTCCGCGAGCTGGCCGAAGACGTGCTGCCCAAGGCGCAGGTGGACAAGGTGCTGGGCCTGGCGTGGAAGGTCGGCGCGCTGGCCAGCGCCGGGGACGTGGCCGCAGCAGCGCGCCAGTAGGGCGAGAGGCAGACCCTCCCCCGGGCAATCGCTGTCGCCCGGGGCAGTGAAGCGACGGCAGGCACCGGGCGACGCACGCGCCGGCCGGTGCCACGTCGTCAGGCCGGCCGGCGCGGCACCAGCACGTTGGCGACCAGTTCCTGCATCACCTCGCGCTTCTGGTTGTAGGTCAGCGTGCGCAGCTTGACGATCCCGCGATCCGGCCGCGAGCCCGACGGACGGGCTTCGAGGATCTCGGTCACCGCGGTCAGGATATCCCCCGGGCGGGTCGGCGTCGGCCAGCGCAGCAGTTCGATGCCCAGGCCGACGCGCCCGCGGTCGTCCGAGCGCATGTCGCCCCCGATCACCAGCTTCATCGTCAGGGCGGCGGTGTACCAGCCACTGCCGATCAGGCCACCGAAGATCGACGCACGCCCAGCCTCGGGATCGGTATGCATCGGCTGCGGATCGAACGCCCTGGCGAAGCGGATCATCTCGGCCTCTTCCATCGTCACCGTGCCGGTGTTGAAATGCCGCCCGACCGTCATGTCCTCGAAGTAGATGGCCCCGTCCAGGGCACCCGCGGTCTCGTCGTTCAAATCGCACTCCTGTCTGCATTCATCGCATGCATCGCGGCGGCTCCTGCCGGCTGTCCTGGTGGCCGCCGTTCCTATTGCATATGCCAGCCATGGCTGACGATCACCGACTGGCCGGTCAGCGCGGCGCTCGGAAACGCGGCGAGGAACAGCGCGGTCTGCGCGACATCCTCGACCGTGGTGAACACGCCGTCGACCGTGTCCTTCAGCATGATCGTGCGCACCACTTCGTCCTCGCTGATGCCGTGGCGGCGCGCAAGTTCGGGAATCTGCGCGACCACCAGCGGCGTCTTCACGAAGCCCGGGCAGATCACGTTGGTACGTACGCCCTGCGGGCCGCCTTCCCTGGCCACCGCCTTGGCCAGGCCGACCAGCGCGTGCTTGGCCGACACGTAGGGTGCCTTCAGCGCCGAGGCTTCCTTGGAGTGCACCGAGCCCATGTACAGCAGGCAGCCCCCGCGGCCAGCCGCATACATCCGGCGCAGCGCGGCGCGGGTGCAGAGGAAGGCGCCGTCGAGGTGGATGCCGATCATGCGGCGCCATTCGTCGAAGGTGAAGTCCTGTACCGGCTTGACCATCTGGATGCCGGCATTGGAGACCACGATGTCGATGCCGCCGAAGGCGGCCGTGCAGGCATCGAACCCGGCCTCGACCTGCAGTTCGTCGGTCACGTCCATCGCCACGGCGATCGCACGGCCACCGGCTGCGTTGATCGCGGCGGCCGCCGCCTCGGCGCCCGGTCCGTTCAGGTCGGCCAGCGCCACCGCGCAGCCCGCCTCGGCGTACACGCCGGCGATCGCGCGGCCGATGCCGCTGGCGGCACCGGTCACCAGCGCAGCCTTCCCGTCGAGCCGCTGCCCGCCGCTCATGCCCGACCCTCACGGCGCAGCACGCGTCCGGGCCGCTCACCGGTCGCATGGCCGCCGCGCCACACCGGCGTACCGTTCACCATCACCGTGTGGATGCCTGCGGCCGGTTGTACCGGCGCGTCGAAGGTGGCGCTGTCGATCACGGTCGCCGGGTCGAACAGCACGAGGTCGGCGAACGCCCCCGGTGCCACCCGGCCGCGGCCGTGCAACCCGAAGCGCGCGGCCGGCAGCCCGGTCATCTTGTGCACCGCGACCTCCAGCGGGAACAGCCCGAGGTCGCGGCTGTAATGGCCCAGCACGCGGGGGAAGGTGCCCCACAGTCGCGGATGCGGGCTGGCATCGTGCGGCAGGCCATCGGAGCCGATCATGGTCTCGGGAAAGGCCAGGATACGTTGCACGTCGTCTTCGTCCATCATGAAATAGATCGCTCCTGCAGGTTGCAGACGCTGTACGGCCTCTTCGGCCGGGATGCCCCACCCGGCCGCGACCTGCGCGAGATCGCGGCCGGCGCATTCCGGATGCGGCGTCGACCACGCGACCAGCACGCGCGAGGACATCGACAGCCGCGATGCGCTGAGCACGGTCGAGGACGCTTCGTAAGGGTAGCAGTCGAGCGCGACCGGCTGCCGCTGCATCGCATCGGCGATCCGTGCGAGCGTCTCCACCGACCGCCCGTGGTTGGCGAGGCCCGCCACCTTGTGGTGCGAAATCACCACGCCGATGCCGCAGGCCCGGCCGATCTCGAGCGTCTCGTCGATCGCCGGCAGGATCGCCTCGGCCTCGTTGCGCATGTGGGTCACGTACAACCCGCCACAGTCGGTCAGCCGGCGCGACAGTTCGATCAGCTCCGAGGTGGGCGCGGCCGCGGCTGGCGGATAGAAGGTGCCGGTGGACAGGCCGATCGCCCCGGCCTGCATCGCCTCGTCGATCGCCGCGCACATGCGGCGGCATTCCGCCGGCGATGCCGCGCGCGACAGGTCGTCCATCGCGGCCGCGCGCAGCGTCGAATGGCCGACCAGGAAGGCGGCGTTGGTCGCGGCGGGTTGCTGCTCGAAGGCGTCGAAGTAGTCTCGGAAGGTCGGGAAGCGGAACCACTCGCCGCCCGCATCGAGCAGGTCGAGCGGCTGCGGCGGACGGCCGCGGCCGGAAAGCCCGGCGAGCGAGATGCCGCAGTTGCCGGCAACCACCGTGGTCACGCCCTGGCTGACCTTGGGCGACATCGCGCCGCCGTCGATCAGCATGCGGTCGTCATGGGTATGCACATCGATGAAACCCGGTGCCAGCGCAAGCCCGGATGCGTCGATCGAGGCTGCACCGCGCAGCGTGCCGGGGGCGCCCAGCGCGGTGATGCGGTCGCCGTCGATCGCGACATCGCCGGCGAAGCGCGGCGCGCCGCTGCCGTCGAACACGGTCGCGTTGGAGATCACCAGCGCGGGGCGCCGCTGCGAGGCTGCGACGGTCGCCGGTCCGGCCCCGGGTTCAGTCGGCATCCGGCAGCACCTTGCCCGGATTCATGATCCCCAGCGGATCGAGCGCGCGCTTGATCGCCTGCATGGCGAGCACCGCGCCCTCGCCGTGCTCGCGCGCGAGGTAGCCGCGCTTGCCGATGCCGATGCCGTGCTCGCCGGTGCAGGTTCCGCCCGCATCGATCGCCCGTTCGACGAGCGCCGCATGCAGCGCTGCGGTCAGCGCGCGTTCGCGATCGTCGCGGGCGAGATAGGTCACATGGAAGTTGCCGTCGCCGACATGGCCGACGATCGGCGCCAGCAGGCCGGCAGCCCGGCTGTCCTGCTGCGCCGCCAGCACGCACTCGGCGAGCCGCGAGATGGGCACGCAGACGTCGGCGACCATGCTGTGCGCGCCGGGCTGCAACGCCAGCGCGGCGTAGTACGCGGCATGCCGCGCCTTCCACAGGCGGTTGCGTTCCTCGGTCTTCTGCGCCCAGCGGAAGGCACCACCGCCGTGGCTTGCCGCCAGCCCGGCGACGGTGGCCGTCTGCTCGGCCACGCCGGCCTCGCTGCCATGGAACTCGTAGAACAGCGTCGGTGCCGGCTCGAACTCGTCTAGCTTCGAATAGGCGATCGACGCCTGCATCTGCAGCTCGTCGAGCAGTTCGATGCGCGCCACCGGGACGCCGAGCTGTATCGTCTCGATCACGCTGCGCACCGCCCCTTCGAGCGAGTCGAACTGGCATACCGCGGAGGCAATCCGTTCCGGCTGGCCGTAGAGTTTCAGCTGCACTTCGGTGATCACGCCCAGCGTGCCTTCGGAGCCGACGAACAGACGGGTCAGGTCGTAGCCGGCGGCCGACTTGCGCGCCCGCCCGCCGGTGCGGATCACCTCGCCGGAGGCGGTGACCACGGTCAGCCCCAGCACGTTCTCGCGCATCGTGCCGTAGCGCACGGCGTTGGTTCCCGAGGCGCGGGTGGATGCCATCCCGCCGAGCGACGCGTCGGCGCCCGGATCGATCGGGAAGAACAGGCCATGCGTCTTCAGCGCATCGTTCAACTGCAGCCGGGTCACGCCCGCCTGCACGCGTGCGTCGAGGTCGTCGACGTTGACCGACAGCACCCGGTTCATGCGCGACAGGTCGAGCGACAGCCCGCCGCGCACCGGGATCGAAGCGCCCTCGATGCCGGTGCCGGTTCCGAACGGCACCACCGGCATGCGGCACGCCGATGCGAGCCGCAGCGCGGCCGACACGTCGTCGGTGGACTCGGCGAACAGCACGGCGTCGGGCAGCGCATGCGCATGGCCGGACTCGTCGCGGGAATGCTGCTCGCGGATCGCCTGGGTCGTCTGCAACCGATCGCCGGCCAGCGCACGCAAGCGGTCCAGGGTCGCTGCTTCGATCATCGAGGCCTCTGCGGCAGTTGGTGGGATAATTCTAGGCCGTTTCCCCGCCACCGAGCAGCCCTTGCAACTGTCGCCCGCCACGCCGGCCCTGCCGGCGCCCCTGTCCCATCGCTTCTGCGTCGCGCCGATGATGGACCTCACCGACCGCCATGCGCGCTTCTTCCTGCGCCTGCTGTCGCGGCATGCACGGCTGTACACCGAGATGGTCACCACCGGGGCGCTCCTGCATGGCGATCGCGCCCGCTTCCTGCGCTTCGACCGCGCCGAGCACCCGGTCGCGATCCAGCTTGGCGGCAGCGATCCGGCGGCACTCGCCGCCTGCGCGGCATTCGCCGAGGCCGAGGGCTACGACGAGGTGAACCTGAACGTCGGCTGCCCGAGCGACCGCGTGCAGTCCGGGCGCTTCGGTGCCTGCCTGATGGCCGAGCCGGCGCTGGTCGCCGAAGGCGTCGCGGCCATGATCGCGGCGGTACGCATCCCGGTGACGGTGAAGACCCGCATCGGCATCGACCGCGATGATTCGACCGAGCGTCTGTACACGCTCGTCGACGCGGTCGCGGCCGCTGGCTGCCGCACGCTGATCGTCCACGCACGCAATGCCTGGCTCGACGGGCTCAGCCCGAAGGACAACCGGGAAATCCCGCCGCTGCGCTATCCGGTGGTCGGGCAGTTGAAGCGCGACAGGCCATGGCTGTCGATCGTGATCAATGGTGGCCTGCAGACGATCGACGACTGCCAGCAGGCGCTGGATACCTTCGCGCTCGATGGCGTCATGCTCGGCCGCGCCGCCTATTATTCGCCCTGGCTTCTGGCCGACGTCGACTGCAGCCTGTTCGGCGCTGCGTCGCCTCCCATCGACCGGCGCCAGGTGGTCGAAGCGATGATCGACTACGCCTGTGCCCGGATGGCCGAAGGCACGCCGCTCGCCTCCATCACCCGGCACATGCTGGCGCTGTACCAGGCCGTCCCCGGGGCGCGTGCCTGGCGCCGCCTGCTCAGCGAACGCGCACCCCGGGTGGGCACCGCGCAGCCGCAGGCGATCGAGGTGATGCGCGCGGCGCTGGCCTGCGTCGAACCAGGCCGGGCAGCCGCCTGATGCCGCAGCATGCGGCCGGTCCCGCCGTGACCGACGCCGCTGCGACGAACGCCGCTGCCGCAGCCCAGGCACGCGGCATCGTGGCGATGATGATCAGCGCGCTGCTGCTGATGCTCGGCGATTCGATCGCCAAGATCCTGCTCGAGACCTATCCGATCGGCCAGGTGATCGCGATCCGCCAGCTGGCGGCCCTGGCGGTGATCCTGGCCTGGGCGCTGTCGGTCGGCGGCGCGCAGGTGCTGGTGATCGTGTCCTGGCGCGGGCAACTGCTGCGCGGCGCGCTGTTCCTCGCCGGCACCTTCGTGATCCTCTCTGCGCTGCACCGGCTGCCGCTGGCGACCGTCACCGCCATCACCTTCGCCAGCCCGATCTTCGTTGCCGCGCTGTCCGCGCCGGTGCTCGGCGAGAAGGTCGCGCGCCGTGTCTGGATCGCGATCATCGTCGGCTTCGTCGGCGTACTGGTGATGATCCGGCCCGGCGCAGCAAGCTTCGAATGGGCACTGCTGCTGCCGGTGATCGGTGCCGCGGTGAACGGCCTGCGCGACCTGGTCTCGCGCCGGCTGTCGCGCACCGACCATTCGCTGTCGATCGTGTTCTGGTCGACGCTGATCGTCGGCGCAGGCGGTGCGCTGATGACGCCCTTCGGCTGGCTGCCGGTCGGCGCCGGGGCACTGGGCTGGTTCGTGCTGGCCGGCGTGATCAACGCCGGCGCCCAGTTCGCCATGATCGAAGGCCTGCGCCTGGGGCGCGCCGCAGTGGTCACCCCGTTCAAGTACACCGGGCTCGTCTGGGCGGTGCTGCTGGGCGTGCTGATATGGGGCGAATGGCCCGACCAGTGGCTGCTGCTGGGAGCGCTGGTCGTGATCGGTGCAGGCATCTACATGAGCCGGGTTCCGCCGGCCGCGCGCTGAGCGCGCGCTTCACGTGCGCAGGTCGACCCCGACTGCATCGGCGATGCTCGCGAAGCCATCCCGGCGCAGCAGGGCCGCGAGTTCGCGCTTGATCTGGTTGACCCGCGGCAGCCCGTAGAACACCAGGGCGGAGTACAGCTGGACGAGCGAGGCACCGCTACGGATCTTCGCGTAGGCATCGGCGCCGCTGGACACGCCACCGCAGCCGATGATCGGCAGGCGCCCGCCAGTCGCGCGCGTGAAATCGGCCAGGCAGGCATTGGCGCGTGGCAGCAACGGCGCGCCGGAAAGGCCACCGGCCTGCGCGGCATTCCGGCCCAGCAGCCCGGACGGCCGCTCGATCGTGGTGTTGCCGATGATCAGGCCGTCGAGGCCGGTCGCGAGCGCCACTTCGGCGATGTCCTGTACCTGCTGCGCATCGAGGTCGGGGCCCACCTTGGCCAGCAGCGGCGGTGGCTTGCAGCCGGCCGGGGTCGCCTCGCCCCTGGCGGCGAGCACCCGCCCGAGCAGGTCCTCGATCGGTGCGCGCGCCTGCATGCCACGCAGCCCCGGGGTGTTGGGCGAGGAGATGTTGCACACCAGGTAGTCAGCCAGTCCGGCCACGGCCCGGATGCCGATGACGTAGTCGGCCGCACCATCGACGGTTTCCTTGTTCTTGCCGAGGTTCGCACCGACGATACCGCGCGCCCCACCCCGGCGGCGGCGCGCCCGCAGCCGCTCGGCATAGGCGTCGATGCCCTGGCTGTTGAACCCGAACCGGTTGATCACTGCCCGGTCTTCGGTGAGCCGGTACAGGCGCGGCTTCGGGTTGCCCGGCTGCGGCCTCGGCGTGACCGAACCGGCCTCCACGAACCCGAAACCGGCCCTGAGCATCGGATCGACCACCTCGGCATCCTTGTCGAAACCGGCCGCGAGCCCGATCGGGCTCGCGAAATCGAGATTCCAGATCCGCGTCGCGAGGATCGGATCCTCGTAAGGGCCGGGCATCGGTGCCAGGCCCAGCTTCAACGCGGACAACGCGACAAGGTGGGCGGCTTCAGGGTCGAGCCGATGCAGCAGTCGTTGCGACCAGGGGATATCGTTCATGGCTGCCGATTCTATCCCGCCTGCCCGTGCTGCCGGCCGCATGCTGCTACGGCGGGTCCGCGCAACAGCGTGCCCGCCTCATCTGCTACGCTCGCGGCCACATCGTGTGACCACCCCTGCAAAGCCGCGCCGGATGCGCGGCGCATCGACCGGACGGGCCCCTGCATGAAGCGAATGATCATCGGCATCACCGGCGCGTCCGGCATCATCTACGGCGTGCGCGCCCTCGAGATCCTGCGCGACCTGCCCGACGTGGAAACCCACCTGGTGATGTCGCCGTCGGCCGCCCGTACCCTCGTCGAGGAAACCGACTTCGACCTCGACCACGTGAAGTCGCTGGCCAGCGCCCAGCACAACTACCGCGACATCGGGGCATCGATTTCCAGTGGCTCCTTCAAGACCGAAGGCATGCTGGTGGCCCCCTGCTCGATCAAGACCCTGTCGGGCATCGCCAATTCGTTCGACGACGAACTGATCGTGCGCGCCGCAGACGTCTGCCTGAAAGAGCGCCGGCGCGTCGTGCTGCTGCTGCGCGAGACGCCGCTGCATGCAGGCCATATCTCGCTGATGGAACAGGCCACGCGCAATGGCGCGATCATCATGCCGCCAGTGCCCGCCTTCTACCATCGGCCGAAGACGCTCGACGACATCGTCACCCAGACCGTCGGCCGCGCGCTCGACCTGTTCGGCATCGACACGCGCACGGTCAAACGCTGGAAGGACGAGCCGGCATCGTGACGGCAGACGCCACCGGCAAGGTCGGTTTCTGGGGCTTCTCGCTGCGCATCTATGCCCGGCCGGACGTGCCGCAGGCCTGCCTGGCCCTGCAGGACGAGGGCGGCGCCGACGTCAACCTGGTGCTGTTCCTGCTGTACCTTGCCGATTGCGGACGGATGCTCGACGAGGCTGCGGTGGCAGCACTCGACCAGGCCACGCGCGACTGGCGCGAGCAGGTGGTGAAGCCCCTGCGCGGCGTGCGCCGCCTGCTGAAGGAAGACATCGGGGCGTTCCCGGCGGACGCGACCGCCCCGCTGCGCAGCGACGTGAAGCGGATCGAACTGGCCGCCGAGAAACTGCAGCAGTTCACCCTCGAGGCGCTCGCCCCGCCGGCGACCGCGGGCGAAGCGGCGAACTCGCGGCGGCTCGCGGCGGCGACCCACCTCGCGAGCTACGCCGCGCGCTGCGGCAACTGGCCGGAGGACGCACTGCATGTGCTGATCGATGCATGGGCCGCGGACGCGTCTTCGCGCGGCCTGCTGGACTGAGCCGCGCGCCACCCGCTGCACCGGAGGAACCTCCGGCCGTGGCCGGCAACCGCCGGCTGCCCCTCCTCTGTCGACTGCCGCCGCCTCCGGCGCACCCGTGCCCTTGCCGATCTTCCGCTACTTCGAAACCCGCGTGCAGCAGACGGCGCTGCCGTCAGCGGCGCCGCCTGCGGGGCTGCTCGCGTTCTACTGGCATTTCATCCGCCAGACCCGGGGCCTCTATCTGGCGATGCTGTGCACCGGTCTCGCGGTGGCGCTGATCGACACGGTGATTCCCCTTTTCATCGGCAGGCTCGTCGGACTGATGGAGAATGCCGACCGCGCCGCGGCGTTCGCGGAATCGGGGCCGATGCTGGCGGGCATGGCGCTGCTGATCCTGGTCGGGCGGCCGCTGGCGATGCTCGCCGACAGCCTGGTGCGCAACAACGCGGTGCTGCCCGGCGTCACCAGCATGATCCGCTGGCAGAGCCACTGGCATGTCGCCCGCCAGGGCTGGTCGTTCTTCCAGAACGACTTCGCCGGGCGCATCGCCAACCGGGTGATGCAGACCAGCAATGCACTGCGCGAATGCGTGGTGAGCAGCATCCGCGCGATCTGGTACATCGCGATCTACGGGCTCACCGCGCTGCTGCTGATGGCAGCCGTAGACTGGCGCCTCGCGGTGCCCACCGCGCTCTGGTTCGTCGGCTACGTGTTCTTCCTGCACCGCTTCGTGCCGCGCATGCGCGACCTGGCAAAGGCGAGCTCGGAAGTACGCTCGATGGTGATGGGACGGGTGGTCGACAGCTACACCAACATCCTGACGGTGAAGCTGTTCGCCCGCGCGCGCGACGAGGATGCCTTCGTGCGCGAAGTGATCGACGAGCACACCGCGGCGATGGCCGCGCACATGCGCCTGATCACCCGCTTCATGTTCACGCTGTCGGTGATGAACGCCCTGCTGCTGACCTCGACCGCAGCCATCGGCATCGCGCTGTGGAGCGAAGGCGTGATCGGTGCCGGGCTGGTCGCCACCGCGCTGCCGCTCGCGTGGCAGATCGCCAACGTCGCCGGCTGGGTCAGCTGGGAGGTCACCGGCATCTTCGAGAACATCGGCGTCGTGCAGGAGGGGATGGAAACCATCGCCGTGCCGCTGACCCTCACCGATCGCACCGGCGCCGGCGACCTCTCGGTGAAGCCGGCGCCACAGGGCGGCGCCATCCGTTTCGAACGCCTCACGTTCACCTATTCGAGGGAAGACGGCCGCAAGGTGCTCGATGACCTGTCGCTGGACATCAAGCCCGGCGAGCGCGTCGGGCTGGTCGGCCGCTCCGGTGCTGGCAAGTCGACGCTGGTCAACCTGCTGCTGCGCTTCCACGAGACCGAGCACGGCCGCATCCTCATCGACGGCCAGGACATCTCGCAGGTCACGCAGGAGAGCCTGCGCGCGGCGATCGGCATGGTGACCCAGGACACCTCGCTGCTGCACCGGTCGATCGCGGCCAACATCGGCTACGGACGGCCGGGTTCGACAACGGCGCAGATCGTGGCTGCCGCACGCAAGGCGCAGGCACACGACTTCATCCTCGACCTGCAGGACTGGAACCAGCGCACCGGCTACGACGCCCATGTCGGCGAGCGGGGGGTGAAGTTGTCCGGCGGCCAGCGCCAGCGCATCGCTATCGCGCGCGTGATCCTGAAGGATGCACCGATCCTCGTGCTCGACGAGGCCACCTCGGCGCTCGACAGCGAGGCAGAGCGCGCGATCCAGGAACAGCTGCTCGGGCTGATGGAGGGCAAGACGGTGATCGCGATCGCGCACCGGCTGTCGACGATCGCCAGGATGGACCGGCTGGTGGTACTCGATGCCGGGCGGATCGTGGAACAGGGCACGCACGACGAGCTGCTTCGACTCGGCGGGCACTACGCCGTATTATGGAGGCATCAGTCCGGCGGCTTCCTGCCGGAGGCCCTGCCGGCGGAGACAGCAACCCCGGCAGCGACCGTGACCGCGACACACCCTGAGGACGCGACGCCATGAACCATCCCTCGACCACCGGCCTGGGCAGCGACGTACGCAGCCGGGTCTCCACCGACGAATGGACGGCCCGCGTCGACCTCGCCTGCTGCTACCGCCTGCTCGCACACTACGGCTCGAACGACCTCACCTACAACCACCTGTCGATGCGCGTGCCGGGCGAACCCCAGCACCTGCTGATCAAGCCGCCGACGATGATGTTCGAGGAGGTCACAGCCTCCAGCCTGCTCAAGTTCGACTTCGACGGTAACCCGCAGCAGGACAGCCCGCGGCTGCGCGGCGGTGGCCTGGTGATCCACGCCGGCCTGCTCGCCGCACGCCCCGACCTGAACGCGGTGTTCCATACGCATACCGAAGCGGCGATGGGCGTGTCGTCCCAGCAGCATGGCCTGCTGATGATCAACCAGCAGGCGGTGACCTTCTACAAGCGCATCGCCTACCACGCGTTCGGCGGATTCGAATTCAACATGGAGCAGCGCGCGCCGCTGATCCGCGACCTCGGCGACCAGTCGATCATGCTGCTGCGCAACCACGGCGCGCTGGTCTGCGGCCCGAGCGTGCAGGACGCCTTCTTCGAGCACCACTTCCTCGAGATGGCCTGCAAGGGACAGATCGCGGCGCTGTCCGGCGGCGCGCCGGTCACGCTGATCGACGAGTCGGTCTGCGAATACGCGCTGTCGCAGTCGCAAGGCGGCGAGCGGCTCGCCAACCGCGCGAAGAACTGGGCAGCCTGCTTGCGCCAGGCGGGGCGGCTCGATCCGACGTTCAGCGACTGACCGGCGCCAGCCGAGCCTCGACCCTGGCGACCCTGGGATCTGACCCCGGGGTCAGACCCCAGCCTTCCCCGCCTCGGCGGCGGTCCGCTAGCGCATCGATTCGGCCAGATCACCGTGCTGCACATGCAAGGTCAGCAGCCAGCGCTGCCCGCCCGACATGAAGCCGATGTAGTGGCCGAGTTCGACCAGTTCGGGCTCGGTGAAGTGGCGATGGAGTTCCTCCCACATGGCATCGTCCGCATGCAGCGGATTGCCGATGATCGCGTCGCAGTAGCGCAGCGCGATCTTCTCGCGGTCGGTGAACGCATCGGATTGCAGGTAGGACTGTTCGCCGTCGAGCAGCGACATCCGGTGACCGGGGACCCGCACGAACTGTGCGGTATTCATGTTCCCTCAGTAATGGCAGTCGGTGGCGAACATCCGCCCCCATGAAGTGGCGATGCGCGCGCGCATCAGCTCGCGCATTTCCTGCGGCAGCACGCCCTCGGCACGCATCGTGCGGATCAGCGAAGTGAACGAGCGCATCACCACCTTGTTGTGCGCGCGGATGGCCTGGTTCTCGGGGCCGGGGCTGCCGGTCTCGATCGCGTCGACCAGCCACTGCTTCATCTCGGGATCGGTCACATCCTGCGGGTGCAGGTAGCGTATGCGTGCCATGGCACTCCTCCTCTGTGGTGACATTCTTCCGTGCATGTCTCTGCTGCCGGTTGTACCCCACGGCCGATGCCCCGTAAAGTAGGCCGGTCGAACGCGAGTGGCCGCCGTCGAAAGGCCCCGGCGTTGCACGGGAGGATGGACGATGGATCGTACGGAAACGGGCGTGGTCGGCAACTGGCTGGCACAGGCACGCGGACGCGCACAGGCCAGGCCCACGGCCGGGGCAGCGACTGCAGCTGCAGCCGCGACGGCACTGGCTCTATGCTGCGTCGCAGGCACGGCACGCGCCGCGCCATCCGGTGCGCCCTGGCCCGAGAAACCCGTTCGCCTGGTCGTCGGACAGGAGATCGGCAGCGCCCTGGACAACGCGGTGCGGGTGATAGCGCCGGCGCTCGGCGAGGCGCTCGGCCAACCGGTACTGCTGGACAACCGGCCAGGCGCGGGCGGCATGGTCGCGATGCAGGTGACGCTGGCGGCGGCGCCCGATGGCTATACCCTGGTCAACGCCGGCAGCCCCCAGATGATCGCACCGCTGCTGTTCCGGAAGCTGTCCTACGATTTCTTCCGTGACTTCATCCCGATCGCCCGACTCAGCGTCACGCAGAACGTGCTGGTCGTGCCATCGGCTGTTCCCGCCGCCGATGTGCGCGGCCTCGTCGAATGGCTTCGCTCGAAGCCGGGCCAGTACAACATGGCCTCGGCGGGCATCGGCTCGGCCAGCCATCTCGCAGGCATGTTGTTCAACACGATGACCGGCAGCGATGCACTGCACGTGCCGTACAAGGGCGGCTCGGCGGCGATCAACGCACTGCTGTCGAACGACGCGCAGTACATGATCACGCCGCTGGCGGCAGCCCTCGGGCAGGTACGCGGCGGCAAGCTGCGCGCGCTGGCAGTGGCAGGCGAAGGCCGGGCCCCGCAGTTGCCCGAAGTGCCAACGCTGCACGAGGCCGGGGTGAAGGGTTATCGCGGCAGCGGCTGGAACGGCCTGTTCGCACCGCGCGGCACGCCTGCCACGGTGGTCGCACGCGCCGCCGCGGCCAGCGCGGCGGTGCTGTCCCGCCCGCAGATGCAGGAACGCATGCTCGCCGCCGGGGTCGAAGCAGGCACGCTGGTCGGTCCGGACTTCACCCGGTTCATGCGGGAAGAAGCCGTACGCTTCGCCAATGCTGCGAAGGCCGCGGGCCTGCGAGCCGAGTGACACGCAACACGTTGCGCACAGACCACCCAGGTCGACCGGCAGCGCCGATCGGGCAGCCGCCCCTCGCCACTGGCACGCGATTTCCGCACCGTCGAGCATGCGCACCGGCCCGGCCCGCCGTTGTGCACGCAGGTATGTCGGTATAGTCGGGCGACCGTATCGCGCGGTCACGCGACGGCCGCACTGCACGGCACCTCACCGCGCCGGCCGATCCCCTGGCACACGGTCGTTCAGCAAAAGGTGTCATCGATGCAAGCAAAGCGACAACCTCCGGCGGCCCGGGCCGTTCCCGGCGTGGCCCTGCTCCTCGTTGTCGTCCTCGCGCTGGCTGGCTGCGGTGAGGGTGCGAAGCCTGTGTCCGGAGAGATGAAGACCGGCGCCGGCGCGCCTGCCGACCGCAAGGGAAGCAAGGGCGCTCCCCCGCCACCGGAAGTAGGCGTGGTGACGGTCGACACCGGTACGGTCGGACTGGTCACCGAACTGCCCGGACGCACCGAAGCCTCTCGTGTCGCCCAGGTGCGTGCCCGCGCGGCCGGGATCCTGCAACAACGCCTGTTCCGCGAAGGCAGCGACGTGAAGGCCGGGCAGTTGCTGTTCCAGATCGACGCGGCGCCGTATCGCGCGCTGCTGGCGGCCGCGCAGGCCGCTGTCGCACGCAGCGAAGCCAGCGTGATGCAGACGCGCGCGCAGGCCGAGCGCTACAAGCCCCTGGCCGAAGCCAACGCGATCAGCCAGCAGGACTATGTCAACGCGGTGGCTGCACGCAATCTCGCCGAGGCCGAACTGGCCGCCAGCCAGGCGTCGCTCCAGACCGCGCAGATCAACCTCGGCTACGCGAGCGTGACCGCACCGATCGCCGGCCGCATCGGGCGCGCGCTGGTGACCGAGGGCGCCCTGGTCGGCCAGGGGGAGTCGACGCCGCTGGCAGTCGTGCAGCAGATCGACCCGATCTACGTGAACATCCTGCAGCCGGTAGCCGACGTGCTGCGCCTGCGAGCCGCCATCGCCCGCGGCGAAATGCGGCGGGCCGGGGCGGAGGAGGCGGTACCGGTGCGTATCGTGCTGGACGACGGCAGCGTGTATCCGCTCGCGGGCCGCCTGCTGTTCTCCGACCTGTCGGTAGACCCGGCCACCGGACAGATCGCGCTGCGCGCCGAGGTGGCGAACCCGCGCGGCGTGCTGCTGCCGGGCATGTACGTGCGCGCCCGGCTGGAACAGGCGAGCGCCGCCTCGGCCATCCTGCTGCCCCAGCAGGGCGTGCAGCGCGCGGCGCAGGGCGACAGCGTGAAGGTGGTGGCAGCCGACGGGAAGGTCTCCGACCGGCCGGTGAAGCTCGGCCCGGCCCGCAATGGCCAGTGGGTGGTGCTGGAGGGGCTGAAGGCCGGCGAGCAGGTTGTGGTCGACGGCTTCCAGAAGCTGCAGGGTGATCGTCCGGTCAAGGCGGTGCCCTGGCAGGCACCAGGCAGTGCGCCGGCTGGCCTGGCCACGCCGGTGGGCGCACCTGCCCCTGCGCGCGCGCAGGGGTCCTAGATGGCGGCGTTCTTCATCGAGCGACCCGTCTTCGCATGGGTGATCTCGCTGTTCATCCTCGTGGTGGGCGCGGTGTCGATCACCCAGTTGCCGGTCGCGCAGTACCCGTCGGTCGCGCCGCCTTCGGTCGTCGTGTCGGTCACCTATCCGGGCGCGGCGGCCCAGGTGCTCGAGGACAGCGTGCTCAGCGTCATCGAGCGCGAGATGAACGGCGCGCCCGGCCTGATCTCCATGGAATCGGTCGCGCAGGCAGACGGCACCGGTTCGATCACCCTCAGCTTCGAGCCGGGTACCAACCCCGACCTGGCGCAGGTCGACGTGCAGAACCGGCTCGGCCGCGCGTCGCCCAGGCTGCCCATCGCAGTGACGCAGCAGGGCGTACGTGTCGACAAGTCGCGTTCGAACTTCCTGCTGTTCACGATGCTCTCGTCGGAGAACCCGGCCTTCGACCCGGTGGCCCTTGGCGACTATGCCTCGCGCAACGTGCTGCCCGAGATCCAGCGCGTGCCGGGCTTCGGCCAGGCCCAGCTGTTCGGCACCGAGCGCGCGATGCGCATCTGGATCGACCCGGCGAAACTGGTCGGATACCGGCTGTCCTCGGCCGATGTCACCATCGCGATCGCCGCGCAGAATGCCCAGGTCGCCTCGGGAACCATCGGCGCGCTGCCTACGGTGCCCGGCCAGGGTATCTTCGCCACGGTGGTGGTCAAGGGCCAGCTCACCACGCCGGAGGAGTTCGGCAACATCGTGCTGCGCGCGGCGACCGACGGCGGCCTGGTACGGTTGAAGGACGTCGCCCGGATCGAACTGGGCGCGCAGTCCTACAGCCCGCAGGCCCGGCTGAACGGACAGCCATCGACCGGCATCGGCGTGCAGCTCTCGCCCACGGGCAACGCACTGGCCACGGCGAAGGCGATCAAGGTCCGCCTGGACGAGCTGTCGCGCTATTTCCCGCCTGGCGTGAAAGCGAGCATCCCCTACGACAGTTCGACGTTCGTGGAGATCTCGATACGGCAGGTCGCGATGACCCTGCTGGAGGCCGTGGTGCTGGTGTTCCTGGTGATGTTCCTGTTCCTGCAGAACATCCGCTACACGATAATCCCGACGCTGGTGGTACCGATCGCGCTGATGGGCACCTTCGCCGCGCTGCTCGCGATGGGGTTCTCGATCAACGTGCTCACCATGTTCGGCATGGTGCTGGTGATCGGCATCGTGGTCGACGATGCAATCGTGGTGGTGG
>CAIQON010000092.1 GCA_903873475.1 uncultured bacterium | reverse complement strand
CGTGTCTGACCCGGGTTTTGTGGTCAGCCGACGATGAGGAGGTCTTCGTTGGGGAAGTGGCGGGCGTGCCAGATCGGTGCGCCGTCGGTGATCTCGATGAGATCTTCCATGTGGTAGCCGAGTTCGCCTGGCCAGCGGGCGCGCGTCTCGACGGTGGTGATCATGCCGGGCTCGTAGGGCAGCGTTTCCTGTGCATTGATGATCGGGTGTTCGTGGATGTTCAGGCCGAGTGAATGGCCGTTGTGGGAATACGGGAACGCGAGGCCGGCCTTCTCCTGCATCGACTTCGCCAGGGCGAACAGTTCGGCACCGGTGCGGCCTGGGCGGCATTGTTCGATCACCGCATGGTGGATGTCGCGCAGGTGCTTCCAGACGGTGATGTCCTTGTCGCTCGGCGGGCCGGCGACGGCGGTGCGGCCGACGTTCGAGAAGTACTGCCGGAACATGCCGCCGGAATCCGACTTCACGAGGTCGCCCGCCTGTACCCGGTAGGACGACGGCACCATGTGCGGGAAGCCGGTGTTCGCGCCCGCGTTGCAGTAGTTCGACGTGACCTGGTCAGCGCCCTCGGTCAGCAGGCGCTCGGCCAGGCGCACCGCGATCTGCTTCTCGGTGTCGCCGATCTTCACGGCGCTGAAGGCATGCAGGAAGGCCTTCTCGGTCGCGTGGAAGGCAGCGATGAGCTGCGCCCGCTCGGCCGGCGTCTTGTGCATGCGGGCGCGCGCGAACACTGGCTCGGCGGCGCCGATGGTCAACCTCGGGCAGCGCGACACCAGGTCGTTGTAATAGGCGGCGGCAAGGTACTCGGTCTCGATCGCGACATTGGCCGCGTCGAGCTTCATCTCGCGCAGCAGTTCGGCCAGCGCCTTCACAGGGCCGGGTTCGAACTCCTGGTAGCCACGCACGTCGGCGATCCAGCCGTGCTTCTTCGCATAGGCCGCTTCGATCACGCACACCAGCATCACCGGTTCGCCGCCCCGGGGCCAGACGACGAACGCCAGCCGGTCGCGGATGCTGCGCTGGGTTGCGATGTGCACATCGGCGGCGTAGCGCACGTTCTCGGGCGACACGGCGATCACCGCGTCGTACGGGCTGTCGGCGATCGCGCGCTCGAGCTGGCCGAGGTTGCCCATGGCATCGGCGCGTGTCCTGGTGCTGGCTGCGGTCATCTGGAACTCCGGAGGTGTCTGACCCGATTCTCATCCCGATTCTCATCGATTATCGGATGCGCCGGGCGGGCTCGACTCGACTTACCATCGGGCTCCCGAGGAGGAGCTTCGATGAGAACAACCATCACGACAAACGCGACACCCCGCGCCCGACGCCTGGCCGCTGCAGCCGCCGGGCTGTCGGTGCTGCTGGCCAGCGGGCTGGCTGCAGCCCAACCGGCCGCGCCGTATCCGACACGCGCGCTGCGCATGATTGCGCCGTTCCCGCCCGGTGGCGGCACCGACCAGCTCGCCCGCACCTTCGCCATGCAGATCGCCGAGGGCCTCGGGCAGCCGGTAACGGTCGAGAATCGTGCGGGCGCCGGTGGCAACCTGGGCGCGGAGGCCACGGCGAAGGCGGCACCGGACGGCTACACGATCATGCTCACCTCGAATTCACTGGTGATCAACGCGGCGCTCTACCAGAAGCTCACCTACAACGTGCGCACCGACATCGCACCCGTGGCGCTGGTGGCGAGCGCGCCGCTGGTGGTGATCGTGCACCCGTCGCTGCCGATGAAGAACATGAAGGACCTGGTCGCGTGGGCGAAGCGTTCGAAGGGCGGACTCAACTTCGGTACCAACGGCGCCGGCACCAGCGGGCACCTGTCGGGTGAACTGCTGCGGCTGTCGGCCGGCATCGAGATGACGCATATCCCGTACAAGGGTGCGGTACCGATGATGACCGCGCTGATGGGTGGCGACCTCGACATGGGCATCACGACTGCACCGAGCGCACTACCGCTGATCCGGGCTGGCCGGCTGCGCGCGCTCGCGGTGACCACGCCCAATGCCGCGAAGACGCTGCCCGGAGTCGACCCGATCGCGGCGACCTTCCCTGGCTATTCGATGGACATCTGGTACGGCATCTTCACGCCGGGTGGCACGCCCGCCCCGATCCAGGAACGGCTGGTGGGTGAGGTACGCAAGGCGCACGGTTCGGCCGGCGTGCGCGCCGCGCTCGAGCGTGACGGCGCCGACCCGGTGTTCCTCGGCGGCAACGAGTTCGTGCAGTTCTTCATCCGCGATCTCGACAAGTACATCAAGCTGGTGAAGCAGGCCGGCGTGCGCGCGGAGCAATGACGGAGGCAGTCGTCGATCGGCCTCGATATTGCTTCCCGCTGTTCGTTCGTTACCCCGCGTGTCCGGAGCTCGCCCTTGAACCGCTTCCTTTCGTTGCCTGCCGTGCTGCACCCGATCGCAGTGGCGGTTTCCGTGTCGATGCTGGTGATGGCGGCAGGTGTGGAGCCCGCCGCAGCGCAGCCCGCACCGTTTCCGGCGAAGCCGGTGCGCATCGTGGTGCCGTTCGCGCCGGGCGGGCCGAACGACCTGATCGTGCGATTGGTCGGGCCGCGGCTGGGCGAGTTGTGGGCGCAACCGGTGATCGTCGAGAACCGGCCCGGTGCCGGTGCCACCACCGGCATGGAAGTGGTGGCGAAGTCGGCGCCGGATGGCTACACGCTGGGCGTGGGCAACAACTCGAGCCTGGTGATCGGCCCGCTGATGCAACCGAAGGTCGGCTATGACCCGGTGAAGGACCTCGTGCCGATGGGCAGCATGGCGCTGACGGCCTATGTGCTGGCCGTGAATCCGCGCGTGCCGGCAAAGCGCGTGTCGGAGCTGATCGCCATCGCGAAGGCAAAGCCGGGCTTCATGGCCTATGCCTCGTCGGGTGCTGCGACCATTGGCCATCTCGCCACCGAGATCCTGCTCGGTGCGACCGGCACGAAGATGCTGCATGTGCCGTACAAGGGCGCCGGGCCGGCGCTCACCGCGCTGATCGGTGGCGAGACCGATGTGCTGGTGGTCGCACTGCCGGCGGCAGAACCGTTCGCGAAGGCCGGCAAGCTGCGGCTGATCGCGGCAGCCGGTGCGCAACGCTCCGCCTTCGCGCCCGAGCTGCCGACGCTGATCGAGCAGGGACTGAAGGTGCCGCCCGTCGATGGACGCTACGGGCTGGTCGGGCCGCTCGGCGTCTCGCGCGAGATCGTGCAGCGGGTGCACTCGACGATCGTCGCCGCGGTCAAGGGCGACGACCTGCGCAAGCGGATGCTCACGCAGGGGTTCGAGCCGCTGCTCGACACGCCCGAGCAGTACGGTGCGTCGATCCGAAGCGAGATCGAGGTGTTCGGGCGCATCGTCCGGTCGGCAGGAATCAAGGTCGACGGCTGAACACGACGCACGGCAAAGGCAAGGGTGGCAGGCATGGCGCGCCCACCCCGGCGATTACTCGGCCTGTATGCCCGACGTCTTGATGATCTTCGCGTAGAGCGCGGTCTCGCGCGTCATCAGGTCGGCGAGGTCCTGCGGCGTGCCGCCGACCGGCTCGGCGCCCTGTCCGAGCATCCGGGTGCGCACGTCGGGCAGCTGCACGATGCGCGTGACTTCGGCGCTCATCTTCGTGACGATGTCCTTCGGCGTGTTGGCGGCCCCGAACAGGCCCATCCAGGCCGTCATGTCGAAACCCTTGATGGTCTCGCCGACGCTCGGGATATCGGGCAGGGCCGTGGCCCGCTTCGCCGACGACACGGCGATCGCGCGCAGCTTGCCTGCCTTGATGTGCGGCAGTGAACCGACGACGTTGGCGAACATCAGTTCGATGCGCCCGCCGAAGATATCGATGAAGGCAGGCGCCGCACCCTTGTACGGCACATGGTTCATCCGGATGCCGGCGCTCGCCTGTACCGACTCCATGCCGAGATGCTGCAGGTTGCCGACCCCGGCCGATGCGTAGTTCAGTTCGTTCGGCCGTGCGCGGGCGAGCTTCACCAGCCCGGCCACGTCTTTCACCGGCAGCGTAGGGCTGACCACCATCACCATCGGCGAGGTCAGTATCAGGGAGATCGGAGCGAAATCTTTCGCCGCGTCGTACGGGATCTTCTTCATCAGGTTCGGGTTGATCGTCATCGGGCCCGAGTTGCCCAGGAGGATCGTGTAGCCGTCCGGCGCCGAACGCGCGACGGTGTCGGCACCGAGGCTGCCGCCCGCGCCGCCGCGGTTGTCGACCACCACGGTCTGGCCCCAGGTCTCGGACATGCGTACGCCGAGGGTGCGCGCGACGTCGTCGAGCGGGCCGCCGGCCGCGTACGGTACGACGATACGGATCGGCTTGGTCGGCCAGGCTTGCGCACATGCGCTGCCGGCAAACGCGCAGAGCACGGCGATCGCTGCCCGGCCGCAGGCGATGCGGCCCTGTGCTGCAGCGGGTTCTGTTGCAGGTTTCATGTGCGGCGCCTCCGATGGCTCCGGCGCGAGCCGGGTCGTGCAGGGAATGCATGCCCCCCGCCTGATGGTGTGCCTCAAGATAGCACGGCGCATGGCGCTGCCGACTGGCCTCGCGCGACGGTCAGCGCGCCTTGAATATCGCCCCTACCGCCTCGCAGAAACCGTCGCCGCTGCGGCGCGCGGTGATGTAGGCCGGCGGATGCGTGAGCCGGTCCTTCACCTCGATCACGTTGGCGACACCGATCGAATGCGGGAAGTGCCTGAACATCGGGCAGTCGTTCGGCGAGTCGCCGATATAGGTGAATGACGCGCGCTCCGCGTCGAGATCGATCTTGAGCACCTCGGCGAAGAAGCGCCGCGTCATGCCCAGCTTGTCGTAGTCGCCGAACCAGCCGTTCACATGGCCGGCGCTGGCCATCGCGGTCAGCCCACCCTCGCGCATGATCGCCAGGATGCGGTCGACCTTGTCCATCGGCAGGCGCACGACGTCCTCGGCCCAGTCGATCGCGAGGTCGCACTCACGATACGACTGGTCGGACGAGAGCGCGCAGCCGGGCACCTCGGCGAGGATGCGGCTCGCGATGGCCGCCAGCGCTTCGCGATTCCTGCGACGTACCTCCGCCGGATCGACGTACATCTGTCGCAGGTGGCTGCTGTGCGGGTCGCGCCAGAAGCAGAGGCTGCCACCCTCGCCCACGACGGCATGTACCGGCCACATGCGGGCGATGTGGTCGCACCACCCGGCCGGGCGGCCGGTGACCACGACCGTGATGAGGTCGGCCTGGTACAGACGCTCGAGCGCGAAATAGGCGTCACTGCCCAGCCGGCCATCGGTGGTGAGCGTGTCGTCGAGATCGAGCAGCACGCCGCGCAGTCGCGCACGTGCGGAGGCAGGAAATTCAGACAGCGGGCGCATGTTCACCTCACTGCACGATGGAGAGTGCGGCACTTCAGGGCGCACCGGGGCGTACCGCGACCACCCCTGCACGCATCCGGCCCTGACTGCAGCCGCCGGATATTCAGCGTTTCTGGCGGAACTTGCGGATGGATGCGATCTGTGCGGCGAGGGTAGCCAGCTCGGCCTGCGCAGTCGCGACCTCGAGCTGACCCTTCGCGTTGCGCAGCGTTTCCTCGGCCTGCTTGCGCGCCTCTTCGGCCTTGGCCTCATCGAGGTCATGGCCGCGGATGGCGGTGTCGGCGAGCACGGTCACCGTCTTCGGCTGCACTTCGAGGATGCCACCGGCGACGAACACGAACTCTTCGTCATCCTGGCCTGCGACCTTGATGCGTACCGCACCCGGCTTGATGCGGGTGATCAGCGGCGTGTGCTGCGGATAGATGCCCAGCTCGCCGGCTTCGCCCGGCAGGACGACGAATTCGGCCTCGCCGGAGAAGATGCTCTCTTCGGCGCTGACGACGTCTACGTGGATGGTGTTGGCCATGGCGGTCTGGGTTCTGTCCGGTCGATGCTGCGGTTACTGCAGGGTCTTGGCTTTTTCGAAGGCTTCTTCGATCGTGCCGACCATGTAGAACGCCTGTTCGGGCAGGGCATCGCACTCGCCGTCGACGATCATCTTGAAGCCCTTGATGGTGTCCTTCAGCGCGACGATCTTGCCCGGCGAACCGGTGAACACCTCGGCGACGTTGAACGGCTGCGACAGGAAGCGCTGGATCTTTCGTGCACGCGACACCGCCAGCTTGTCTTCCGGCGACAGCTCGTCCATGCCCAGGATCGCGATGATGTCGCGCAGTTCCTTGTAGCGCTGCAGCACGGCCTGCACCGCGCGCGTCGTCTCGTAGTGCTCCTCGCCGATCACGTTCGGGTCGACCTGGCGGGAGGTCGAGTCGAGCGGATCCACGGCCGGATAGATGCCGAGCGCCGCGATCTGGCGCGACAGCACGACCGTGGCGTCGAGGTGGGCGAAGGTCGTGGCGGGCGACGGGT
>CAIQON010000091.1 GCA_903873475.1 uncultured bacterium | reverse complement strand
TGTTGCATCAAGCCGACGCAGCGCAGCGCCGAGCCTTCGTCGCGCTGCTGCAGTACGCGTTTGAACACCTCGAGCACCGTGATGGACGGCACCAACAGCGACCCGGTGTCCTCGATCGCAGCGGCGAACGCATCTGCGCCAGGACCGTTGGCGAAGTATTCGAGCCATGCAGAAGAATCGATGACATTCACACCCGGTCCGCCTCCCTCGGGACGGAGGTGTCGATCCCGGCGAGGAAGCCCCGGAGCTCGCGCGCCGGTCGCTCCGGGATCAGCTCGATCCGGTCGCCGTACTGCACGACCTGCATCCGATCGCCTGCCTTGACCGCCATCTGCTCACGGACACGCTGGGGGATCACGACCTGGAACTTGGGAGACACGGTGACAGAGTCCATCGGAATGTGTCGCTCGACCTATCGATCGATCGATCGTACGACGAGCTATTGATCGATGCAATCCATGCTTTCTATGTGCAGGGGCACCGTCCCATATTCAGGCGCCTCGCACCGGACCGGAAATACGACGTTCAACACAGAAACCTGCCAGGTACGCCCCCGGGCGATCGCCCGCCCACGCGGGCGGGCCTTGCGCAGCAGCTCCGGCCTGCGCCCAGCCCGGCAGCTGCAACGTGCCTCGCTTAACCCGCACTGACGGGAGGGCGCGACTATCGGGGCGACAGCGCCACAGCCTGCCGCAGCGCCTCGATCAGGCTCTGTTCATCCGCACGACCGGTGCCAGCGATATCGAACGCGGTGCCGTGATCGACCGATGTACGCACGAACGGCAGCCCCACGGTCACGTTCACGCCCGCCTCGAGCCCGAGCACCTTGACAGGGCCGTGGCCCTGATCATGAACTTACTGCCGTTCTCGACAGCGGCCCGAGGCGCGGCAGCACGTCCCAGTTGTGCGTGTAGCGCTGCTGATGGACGATCACGCCGGCGCCGCTGATGTCCAGAATCGCGTAGCAGGGCGGCTCATGGTTGAAGTTGAGGTGGAGCTCGGGCTGCGGGCCGAGTTCGAGGGCCACCTGCTGGACCGTGGAGGGCGTGCCGGCGAATGCGATGCCGTTCCACAGGCCGGAGACCGGCCGGTGCACGTGCCCGAAGGCGATGAGCGCGATCCGCTGCCGGAACGGCTTCAAGACCGCCCAGAAACGCTCGTTTCCGGCAAGCCCGATCCGGTCCATGTACTCGATGCCCAATGCCAGCGGCGGGTGGTGCATGAACAGACAGACGGTGTCGTCGCGCGCGGCGAGCGTACGCGACAGCCAGTCGAGACGCAGGTCGCACAGCGCTCCGGAGGCGGCTCCCGGGACCATCGTGTCGAGCAGGATGATGCGTCCGTGCGGCAGCTCGATCGCGCTCTGGAGAAATCCGTTCTCGTCGAGTGGCGTCTCCGGGAAGAAGCGGCGCAGCCCCTCGCGGCTGTCGTGGTTGCCCGCGAGCACGCGCACCGGTACGCGCAGCGCGCGCAGCACCGGCGCGATGTTCTCGTACTCTGCGTCGCTGCCGTCGTTCACCAGGTCGCCGGTCACCAGGCACAGCGCCGCGTCGGCGTGGTGCGCATTGATATCGGCAACGCACGCCTCCAGTCGTGCGCGCGGGTCGAGTCCATAACCCACGTGACCAGGCCGGCCGATGTGCGTGTCGGTGATCTGCAGGATCTTCACCGGCTCAGTCCACCTTCACGTTGGCAGCCTTGATCACACTCGCCCAGCGCGCGATCTCGCTCCTGATGAACGCCTCGAACTCCGCCTCGCTGTTGCCGACGGGCTCGGCGCCCTGCTGAGCCAGCAGCTTCTGTGTCTCGGCAGACCTGAGCGTCTTCACCACCTCTGAATTCAGGCGCGAGGTGATCTCGCGCGGGGTGCCCACCGGCGCGAACAGGCCGTACCAGGAGCCCGCCTCGAAGCCCGGCCAGCCCGATTCGATCATCGTAGGCAGTTGCGGCGCGGCAGGCGAGCGCCGCGCGCCGGTCACCGCGATCGCGCGCAGCCGTCCCGATTGCACGACCGGCAGGATCGAGGGCATGTTCTCGAACATCACCGTCACGTGGCCACCGATCAGATCCTGGATAGCCAGGCTGCCGCCCTTGTAGGGCACGTGCACCATGCGGATGCTGGCCATGGTGTTCAACATCTCGCCCGCAAGGTGCGAGGCCGAGCCGGTGCTGCCCGACGCGAAGTCCAGCTTGCCTGGCTGCGCCCTGGCCAGCGCGACCAGGTCCTTAACGCTCTTCACCGGCAGCGACGGGTGCACCGCGAGCAGAAGCGGAACCGAAGCGGCGAGCGAAATGGGCAGCAGGTCCCGCTGCAGATCGAATGTCGGTGTGGGCGCGAGCGTGGCGTTGATCGCGTGGGTGGCGGTTGCCATCAGCAGCGTGTAGCCGTCAGCGGGCGCCTTCGCCGCTGCCTGGGCACCGATGAGCCCGTTCGCGCCGCCACGGTTGTCCACCACGACTGGCCGCCCGAGCGATTCACCCAGCCGCTGCGCGAGCAGTCGCCCGACGATGTCAGTCACGCCGCCCGGCGGGAAGGGTACGATCAACCGCAGCGGCTTGCTCGGATAGACCTGACCCCAGGCCAGGAACGGGGTACAGGCAAGCACGACGGATGCGGCGACTGAACGCAGAAGCTTCGATTTCAAGAACGACTCCTCGATCGCTGGGCGGGCAAATGCCCGGAGCACGATGCCGGACAAGGTCACGCATGGCGGCTCGTGTCCTTCATCGCGATCATGATTGCGTCACGCGAGTCTGCCGGCCACCCATTACAGGTATGCGTTCAATGGCACAGGGTTCGCCCTTGGCACGCACTGCTTCGCACACGAACGATCGTGGATTTCTCCCAGCCGTTTGCACTGCTCCGGCAGATGGTGCCCACGCAACCGGCAAAGCGCTGCATGATCGGTCGGTGCAGATGGCCGTACGCCAGGCGCTCGACCTGCGCGTTGCGGTCGAGGCTCGAAGCTGTCCCCGGCGTGGCCGTGCGGTACGTTCAGGCTTCGGGCCAGAGGATGCGCTCGGCAGGCAGCGACAGCCGCACCGCGTCGCCCGCAGCGAAGCTGCACCGGGCCTCGGTGCGTACCGTGATCGGATCGCCTGCGCCGAGATCGACGCTGAGGCGAGTGTGATCGCCCAGGAAAAACGCCGAAAGGATGCGCCCTTCCATGACCGCTGGCGAAGCGCTGCCGTCATGAATGCTCACATCCTCGGGCCGGAACATGATCTGTCCACCCGGCGCGGTACCGTGCCACGGAATGCGTGTGCCCGATCCGATCAGGTAGCCGTTGTCTGCGCGGACCGACACGTGATTCATCGCGCCGATGAAGCCGGCCACGAACGCACTGCTCGGGCGCTGGTAGATCTCGCGCGGCGTGCCGATCTGGGCGATACGGCCCTTCTGCATCACTGCGATTCGGTCACCCAGCGCCATCGCCTCGGCCTGATCATGGGTGACATAGACCGTGGTGATGGCGAGGCTGCGCAGCAACCGGTCGATCTCCACCCGCAGAATCTCGCGCAGCTTCGCATCGAGCGCGGTCAACGGTTCATCGAGCAGCAACACCCGAGGGCGCGGCGCGATCGCGCGGGCCAGGGCCACGCGCTGGCGCTGCCCGCCGGAGAGCTGATCGATGCGCCGGTGCGCGAGTTCGGTGATGTGCATCATCTCCAGCATCTGCGCCACGCGGCCGCGCCGCTCGGCCTCGTCGACGCGGCGCACCTTCAGGCCATAGGCGACGTTGTCCGCCACGCTCATGTTCGGAAACAGCGCGTAGCTCTGGAACACCATGCCGACGTTGCGCCGCTCGATCGGCACCTCGGTCACGTCGTCGCTGCCGAACCAGACGCGGCCGCCGGCATCGGGCTGATCCAGGCCAGCCACGATGCGCAGCGTCGTCGTCTTGCCGCAGCCCGACGGACCGAGGAACACCAGCGTCTCGCCGGCTTCGATCGTCAGATCGGTGGGCTCGAGTGCACGCGTGCCGTCGTCGAAGGTCTTGCCGGCGCGTTCCAGCCGAATGGGTATGCCGTCAGGAGCGGACATGTGCAGGAGCAGCCCGATGCGAGGGTTGTGCCGGTTGCGGCGGCGAACGGACGTCGAAATCGGCGTCGTCGGAGGGTGGCTGCTGCGCTGCGCGTGGCGTCGATGCCCATTGCAGCGCGATCAGCAGCGGGATGATGATGACGAAGAAGATCAGCGTGTAGGCGCTGCCCACTTCCAGCCGCAGCGAGGCATAGGTGTCGGCCAGGCCGACCGGCAGGGTCTGGGTAAGCGGCGTGTGCAGCAGCAGCGTCATGTTGAACTCGCCCAGCGACAGCGTGACCACCATCAGCGAACCGGCGACGATGCCGGAGCGGCAGTTCGGCAGCACGATGCCGAAGAAGCGCTGGCTGAACGAGGCACCGAGACTGCGCGCGCCCTCCTCCAGCGTCCGCAGGTCGATCGATGACAGCACGGCCAGCACCGAGCGCACCATGAACGGCAGCGTGAACAGCACATGCCCGACCAGGATGAACAGCCAGCTGCGACGAAAGCCGCCGAAGGTGCCGTAGGTGACGATCAGCGCCAGCGCGGTCGCGAGCCCCGGCACCGCGATCGGCATCACCAGCAGTTCCTCGATCGTGCGGGTGAACGCGTTCTGCGTGCGCGCCAGGACGTAGGCGGCCGGCACCCCGATCAGCAGCGTGCAGGCGAGGCAGGCGAGTGCGATCTTGATCGAGAGGAAGATCGTGTGCCGGTAGTCGGTCCACACCTTGACCACCCACTCCAGCGTCACGCCGCTCTGGATGCCGATGAAGTAGTTCTTGGTGACGCCGGCGAGCATCGACATGCCGACCGGCACGATCAGGAATGCACACACCAGCAGCGTGAACGCAAGCTGCGCCCAGAACCAGCCGCTGTGGCGGCGACGGGTCACTGCCGCGCGCTCCGGCCGCCATGAGCACCGTGGTGGGCGAGGTGCAGACTCATCCTGCCGCCGCCACCGAACTGCCGGCGAAGCTGCGCGCCAGCGCCAGGGCCGCCCAGGTGATTGCCCCGAGCACGAACGACAGTGCCGAAGCCATCACCAGGTTCGCCTGCAGCGTGAACTCGGTGTAGATCACCATCGGCAGGACGTTGATCTTGGTGGCGAGCGTGAACGCGGTGCCGAACGCACCCATCGCAGTGGCAAAGCAGATTGCACCGGCCGAGATGAACGCCGGCTTGAGCCCGGGCACGATCACATCGGCGACCACCCGCCACGGCCGTGCGCCGAGCGAGCGTGCGGCCTCCTCCAGCCGCGGGTCCAGCTTCTCGGCCGAGGCCATCACGGTGAGGATGGTGCGCGGGATCGAGAAATACACGTAGCCCATGAACAGCCCGGCCATCGAGTAGGCGAACACCAGCCGCTCGTTGAACAGCGCATCGGTGATCTCCGGGATGAGTCCCTGGCGGCCGGCTAGCATGATCACCATGAAGCCGATCACCACGCCGGGGAAGGCGAGCGGCAGGGTGAGCATGGCGGTGACCAGCGCCCGGCCGCGAAAGCGGTTGCGTTCGAGGAACACCCCGGCGATGCCCGAGATCACCAGCGTGGCGGCGGTCACCGATGCCGACAGCAGCACCGTCGACACGAGGCTGCGGAAGTAGCGCGCATCCGTGACGATTGCCAGGTACGCACTCCAGCCAGTGGGGCCGGTACCGCCGATCACGAACAGGCGCACCAGCGGCAGCAGGAAGAAGGCGGCGAACACGATGGCCGCCGGCGCCATCAGCGCCAGCAGCAACAGGCGTTCGCGGCCACCCATCAGCGCGCAGCCCCCGTCAACCGACTTCCTTCTGATAGCGCTCTGCGATCACCTTGGTCGCTGCAGCGAGCCGGAACACGTCGAGCGGGGTCGAGCGCTTGTACTCCGCATCCGGCAGGAAGCGCGCGCGCACTTCGGCGCTCATCGCCTGCGGAAACACCGGGCGCAGGTAGGCATTCGCCCAGTGCCGCTGCCCCTCGTCGGAGAGCACGAAGTCGAGGATGCGCCGGCCGCTGTCGGGGTTCGGTCCCTTGGCGACCAGCGCCATGATGTAGGGAAGCGCCTGCGTGCCTTCGCCGGGGATCACGAACTGCACCGGCGCCTTGTCGGAGTACTGGCCGCGGTAGGCGTTGAAGTCGTAGTCGAGCAGGATCGGAATCTCCCCCGAGAGCACGCGCGCGTAGGCGGTCTGCGTCGGCACGATTGGCTGGTTCGCCTGCAGCGCCTTGAAGAACGCGATCGCCGGATCGAAGTTTTCGTAGCTGCCGCCCAGTGCGAGGTTGACGGCGACGACGCCGACCTGGCCGACTGCCGCACTCGCCGGGTTCAGGTAGCCGACCATGCCGCGATACTGCGGGTTGAGCAGGTCTTTCCAGGTCTTGGGCACCGACCGTCCGCGCAGCGCGGCGGTGTTGACGAACAGGCCCAGCGTGCCGGAGTGGATGGTGAACCAGAAGCCGTCCTTGTCCTTCAGGCTGTCCGGGACTTCCTTGAAACGCTGCGGCATGAACGGGGCGACGAGGCCGGATTCGCGCGCCTGCGGGCCGAACTGACCACCGAGATAGACCACATCGGCCACCGGATTCGCGCGTTCGGCGGTCAGTGCAGCCATCGCCTGCCCGGAGTTCTTGTTGTCCGGTGGCACCGACACGTTGATGCGCTGGTTGATCAGGCGCAGCATGCCGCCCCAGTCGGCCCACTCGGGCGGGCAGTTGTAGCAGATCGCACGTTGCTGCTGCGCCAGGGCGGCGGGCAGCGCGAATCCGGCTGCGCCGAGTGCGGCGGTGGCCTGTACGAAATGGCGTCGTTGCATGAATGTCCTCCGGTGGCACGGCGTCAGTCGAGGCGCGTGGGCCAGAGGCTAAGTCATGCTTGTTACGGTCGCGTTGCGAACATGTTGCGCGGTGAAGGGCCGGCCGCTCGACCGACATGTCGACTAGACGATGCGAGTGGACGACGCGGCTGGGAGAACGTGTCGATGCACTCGCTCCGCATGTTGCTCAGGCGATCTACGACCCAGCTCAACACATTACCCGGCCAAGCGGAGCGAGGTCAGCCTTGCTTGAGAAGTCGAGCGACATAGGCGTCGTAGATCATCTTCGCCGTCTCGATGCAGCGTGCATCACCGGTCGCGAGCAGATCGGCGTAGACGAGAATCGGTGGTGCGATCATGGGATGTGCTGGATCACCAGGAAAGGTCCAGAACCGCTTGCGGACCTCGACGATGGCAGCGTGTCCAGGCGCCGGGTCGCGGGCGAATCGCTGGCGGCCGGCGAGCAAACCAGGGAGTTTCTCTGCGTACAGGGTGAGCTCACCAGGATGCAGGTAGTTTGTCAGCAGTGCGGCGGCCGGCTCCCCGCCCCAGATTGCATCGTACTCGGCAAGCGGCCAGTCTTTCCAGGCGTCTGGCGCAGGAATGTAATAGCGGCCAATCAACAGACGCGGCCGCAACACGCGGGCGTAGGCGGTCACCCACTGGTCGAGCAGTTGTTCGAGGTTGTACAGGCGACGCGTGCCTCGCTTGCCCTTCAGGTCAGCGACGAACCCAAGACGCTGAAGATCTGGGATGACCCATCCTACAGTGCCGTGGGCGACGCCAGCCATCGCGGCGAGGTCGCGGTAGGGTCGATTGATGGCACCCGGATCGCAGAGCAATACGAAGAGAACCTGGAGCCCCGTCGGTTGGAATGCCCGGCCAATTACCCGCTTTTCAGGCCGGGCGGCGGCCTTCTGACCCTTTACCCAGATATAGAGGTTGGGCTGATCGAGGTAGGCATTGCCGGCGGTATCGAGAAACGGAACTCGCCGGGCTTTCAACTCGTCGGCGAGCGCGGGCGTGACCTGATCCGCGACGAGCAGGGCTCGCGGGCCTGGGCGCTCCCACTTGACCAGCACTGCGCCGAGCGTGGCTGGCCACAATGTCTGCACGACTTCGGCGGCATACAGGGCAGTTTGATCGCCGAGTCCGATGCGAACGAGCACGTCGGCATGGCCGTCGGCGAATCGCGGTTCGGGCGCGATGAGCTCAGCCGTCAATCCGTGCGCGGTCGTCGCCGCGAGAGCAGCGGCGAGAATCTGGCGCTTTCTTTCGTGCTGAGGGATTTTGTCCATTTTCTGAGTTTGTCCACCATCAATGGACAACTGTCAATACTGGACGATCGATCTGGAGCACCCTTTTTGTCCAACCAATGCATTCGTCCAACAAAAGTGGACATGTATCATTGATGGACGCCGGTAAGCACACCCCTTGCTGATATGCACTGATTGTCGCGAAGGTAAGGTGCCGGTCTCTGCATTACGGCCATGCTATCCTCCGGCCCGAAGCCGTTCGTCGGCGCCCCCTTCCCGCGCGTCCGAAAGACCGCCTTCGATGAACAAGTTCAACGTAGTGGCAAGCGTCGGCACGCATCCGGAACCGACCGGCCCATCACACGCACCCGCGTGCATGGACGAGGTCACCGACTCGCGGCTGATACATGGCGGGGGTAACGACGACCCGTGCGACAACCCGCGCGACGATCCGCGGCTGCGCACGGGCAGGAGCCGCGCGCGATGAATCCGGTTGCCACCCAGTGGCTCGCGGTCGCCTCGCCGCCACTCGCCTTCGTCGTGGCTCTCGCGTCGCTGACGTGGCTGCTGGGCCCCGGGCGACGCTGGATGCCGGTCGACCATCCGAACGGGCGCTCACTGCACAGCACGCCCACCCCCCGCTCGGGCGGCGTGGCCGTGATCGGCGCGAGCCTGCTCGCAGCGCTCGCGATCGCGCCAGCGTGGCCACTGGCTGGCTGGCTGGCGGCCGGGGCCGGCGTGCTGGCCGGGATATCGCTGATCGACGATTTCCGCGGCCTGCCGGCGCTGCTGCGCCTGGCGGTGCATCTGGCCGTCTCCGCGCTGTTCCTGCTGCTCGCGCCCGGTGCCGTGCACTGGCCGGCGGGATGGCTGGGCCTGCTCGCGGTGCCGGTGGCCGTGCTCGCGCTGGGCTGGGCCATCAACCTCTACAACTTCATGGACGGTGCCGACGGGCTCTCCGGCGGCATGACCGCGATCGGCTTCAGCGCGCTGGCTGCGGGCTTCCTGCGCGTGGGCGACACTGGTCCGGCGGCCCTGTCGGCGGCCATCGCGCTCGCCGCACTCGCCTTCCTGCGCTACAACTTCCATCCCGCGCGCATATTCATGGGCGACGTGGGTGTCGTGCCGCTGGGCTTTCTCGCCGGCGCGCTGGGTGCCATCGGTATCGCCGCCGGCTACTGGCCGGTCTGGTTTCCGGTTGTCGTCTTCGCCCCCTTCTGCATCGATGCCTCGGTCACCCTGGCGCGCAGGCTGCTTCGCGGCGAACGCGTCTGGCACGCCCACCGCCAGCACTACTTCACGCGACTGGTGCGCTTCGGATGGACGCATCGCAGGGTCGCGCTCGCCGAGTATGCGGCGATGGCCTTCAGCGCGGCGATCGCCCTGGCTGCGCTCGATTCCGACGGGATCATGCGCGTCATGCTGCTTGCGGGATGGGCGCTGGCGGCGGTGGCGGCCATGGTGTGGATCGATCGCAGGCTGCCGGCGCGGCGGGGGGAATGAGAAGAACATGCCCCGGCGTCACCCCGCAATTGGTAGCACTTCGATCTAGAGGGCGGCAGTTATTGTAAGGGCCTTGCCGGCCAGTTTCGAAGCGCCTCCTGGGTGACCTCGTTCTCCAGGACAGACTCCGCGAGCAGTTTCTTCAACCGGGCGTTCTCGGCCTCTAGTGCCTTAAGCCGCTTCGTGTCCGACACGTCCATGCCGCCGAACTTGCTGCGCCGCAGGTAGCCCCTCGTGTCCGAGAATCCATACCCACGGCATTGCTCCTTAACCGACACGCCCGAATCGGCCTCTTTCAAGAACCCGATGATCTGCGCTTCTGAGAACCACTTCTTTACGTCCAACCTCCTTTTTTGGGGCCGGACTCTAACCCTTTGTGCTACTGATTCTTGGGGAACGCCGGGCCGACAAGGTCTACACGCGCGATCTTTTTGGGAGTGATTCATGAAAGTACTAGTAACAGGTTCAGCGGGATTTATCGGTTCAACCCTCGTTCTGCGATTGTTGGCACGTGGCGATACCGTCATCGGCATTGATAACCATAACGACTACTACGACCCGGTGATCAAAGAAGCCCGCTTGGCGCGTTATGCCGAAAATGCAAACTACACCCACTTGCGCATCGACCTCGGTGACCGCAGCGCTATGGATGCCTGCTTCGCCACGCACAAACCCCAGCGCGTAGTGAACCTCGCTGCCCAAGCCGGTGTCCGCTATTCCATCGAAAACCCGCTGGCCTATATCGACAGCAACATCGTCGGTTTCGCTCATATCCTCGAAGGTTGCCGCCACCATGGCGTCGAGCATCTTGTGTAT
>CAIQON010000090.1 GCA_903873475.1 uncultured bacterium | reverse complement strand
GCCAGCGCGTCGCGGATGCCCAGCTTGATCAGTGCATTGTCGAAGTTGCGCCCGGCCGATGCGATCTGCGGATCGGGATAGACCACCACGCTGGCCGCCAGCATCGTGGCACGCAGCGCGTCCGGCGTGGACACATCCACCGCCGGATGGCCCTTCGGCACCACCACGCCCATGCCGACCCGGCCGAGCGTGCGCTGCGAACCGGGTACGACCCAGCCGGTGGCCGCGAGATCATCCAGCATCTCCGGGGTCAGCAGGATCACATCGGCCGGTTCGCCGGCGAGCACGCGTGCCTTCTGCTGGCCGACCGCGCCATAGGTGGCCGAGACCGTCGCACCGGAGGTCTTCTCGAACAAAGGAATCAGGGTCGTGACGACCGCCTGCATCGCACCCGCGCTGATGATGTTCAACGTCGCCATCGGTCAGGCCTTCACTTCGTTGACCAGTGGCTGCCCCTTGCACCACCGGTCGAGGTTGTCCAGGAAGATCGCCGCCACCCGGCCTTCGTTGCCATCGGAGGTCGATGAATTGTGCGGCGTGCAGATCACGTTGGGCATGTCCCAGAGGGGTGACTCCGTCTGCAGGGGCTCGGTCTCGAACACGTCGAGGTAGGCGCCGCCGAGGTGACCGGACCGCAGCGCGGCGATCAGGTCCTGCTCGACCACCACCGGGCCGCGCGCGACGTTGATCAGGTGCGCGCCTTTCGGCAGCAGTGCGAGCCGGCGCGCATCGATCAGGCCGCGCGTCTCCTCGCTCAGCGGGCAGCAGAGCATCAGCCAGTCGGTCTTCGGCAACAGTTCGTCGAGCTTCGACGGATGCACGATCTCGTCGACCACGTCGTCGGGTCGCTTCGGGCTGCGCCGCACGCCGATCACCTTCAGGCCGAGGGCCTTGGCGATCGGCGCGGTGAAGCCGCCGATCGAGCCCACGCCGACGATCACCATGGTCTGGCCGCGCAGGTCTTTCGGCGCCTCGCCGTCGCGCAGTGCATGCCAGCGGTGCTCGCGCTGCGCCGGCAGCCACTTCGTGAATCCGCGCGAGAGCATCAGCAACGCGCCGATGGTGGTCTGCGCAATCGGTTCGGCATGGGTGCCGGCGCCGGTCGATACCCGGATGCCGCGCGCCATCAGTTCGGCGTAGATCGGCCGGTCGATGCCGGCGCTGGCGATCTGCAGCCACTTGAAGCCCTTCGACTGGTCGATCGGCTTGAAGAAGTGCGGACAGGCCTCGGGCACCGGTTCGTAGTGCCCCGCGTGCGACATCGAACCGAAGCGGATGTCGCGCGACAGGAAGCCGGCGTCGATGCGCGAGGCGATCTCGTCGGGCAGGTAGACGAGCTTCGTGTCGAGCCGCACGAGTTCGAAAGTCGTGTTGTTCGCCTTCTCGATCTGCGCCAGCCGTTCGGCATGTTCGTCGATGAAGTTCTTCGAAAGCATCAGTGTCGGCATCGCGTGGGCTCCAGTATCGCTTCGTATGGCGGTCAGGCGGGGTCCCGGCTCGGGCCGGGCGGTGCAGGATCGAGGGGGGCGTGGCGGGATCAGCCTGCCGGGGGCAGGTATTTCCCTTCCCACTCGACGATCTCGTCGAGCTTGAGCGCCTCGTTGTAATCCTTGAAGGACAGCATCCGGTCGCGCGCGGACTTCGTGTTGCCGTCGCGCTTGAGCGCGTCGAGCGCGTGCCGGATGCCGAAGCCGGCCGCATAGCGGGCGAGGCCGGGATAGATCGCGATCCGGAAACCGAGTTCTTCCAGCTGGGTCGCCGTCAGCTGTCCCAGCGCGCCGCTTTCCTCGACATTGACCAGCGCCGGGGCGTCCACCGACCCGGTCACCCGCTTCATGTCGTCGAGCAGCGTCGGGCTGTTCTTCATCTCGACGAAGGTCACGTCGGCACCGGCCGACCGGTAGGCCTTCGCCCGCGCGATCGCCTCGTCGAGCCCGAGCCCGCCGGCGGCGTCGGTGCGGGCGATGATCAGGAAATCCGGATCGCGGCGAGCGGCGACCGCGGCCTCGATCTTCCGGGCATGCTCGAGCAGCGACACGACCGGACGCGCGCCGGGAATGTGCCCGCACTTCTTCGGCATCACCTGGTCTTCGAGGTGGATGGCGGCGACACCGCCAGCCTCGAACTCCTCGACCGTGCGGCGCACGTTCACCGCGTTGCCGTAGCCGGTGTCAGCGTCGCAGATCAGCGGGATCTCGACCGCAGCAGCGGCGCGGTGCGCATGCTGCGAAAACAGCGTGAGGTCGATCAGGCCGACATCGGCCCGGCCAAGCAGGCTGGCGGAGACGCCGTTGCCGGTCATGTAGACGGCCTCGAAGCCGGCCATCTCGGTCAGTCGGGCCCCATAGGCATCGTAGATGCCGGGTGCCACGACCATCGGGCCCGAGGTCAGGCGTTCGCGCAGGCGGCGGCGGGCGGAGGAAGAGGGCATGCGGAAGTTCCGGTGAGGCGCGAGCGGCGGCTGCATCCGCCGGGGCGACCGGTCGGGCGGCCTGCAGAGGCGGGCGACGCCATGCGCAGGAGCGGGCAGGTACGCCCGCGGGAGCATCGATTGTAGCCGACCGGCCGGGCACGGCCGCGGGCGCCTTCGCGCCTGCGACGCACGTGTGGCCAGGGCTGGTTCAGTCGATCTTGACGTTGGCCGACTTGACGATCGCCGACCAGCGCGCCAGTTCGGACTTCACCAGCGCAGCGAGTTCCGCCGGGGTGCCGCCGATCGGGATCGCCCCGAGCGAGGACAGCCGCTCTTTCGCCTCGGCAGAGCCGAGCCCGCGGGCGATCGCCTTCGACAGCGTGTCGACCACCTCGGGGCTGGTGCCGGCGGGCGCGAACACCGCATACCAGTTGGTGACCTCCCAGCCGGGCACGCCGACCTCGGCCGAGGTCGGCACGTCGATGCCTGCCACGCGCCTGGGCGTCGCCAGCGCGAGTGCACGCAGCTTGCCGGCCTTGATCATCGGTGCGGCCGGGGCATATTCGATCGACATCCAGGGCACCTGGCCGCTGATCACGTCGGCCATCGCCGGCCCGGCGCCCTTGTAGGGCACGTGGACGAACTGCGCGCCGATCATCGAGCGCAGCATCTCGGCTGCCAGGTGGTGGATGGTGCCGGTGCCCGACGACGCGTAGTTGAGGCCCGGGTTCGCACGGGCGAACTTCACGAATTCCGGCAGGGTCTTCACCGGCAGCGACGGATGCACGACCAGCACATGGGGTACCGACGACACCAGCGACACCGGTGCGAAATCCTTGATGGGGTCGTAGGGCAGCTTCTGCAGCACCGGGTTGATGCCGTGGGTGCCGGCGGCACCCAGCAGCAGGGTGTAGCCATCGGGCGCGGCCCGCATCACATGCTCGGTGCCGATCACGCCCGACGCCCCGGCCCGGTTCTCGACGATGCCCGGCTGGCCCAGTTGCTCCTGGATGGCCTGCGCCGCGATCCTCGCATTGAGGTCGAGCGCGCCACCCGGCGCGAAGCCGGCGATGACACGCACCGGCTTCACCGGGAACTTGGCCGCCTGCGCGTATGCCGCCGCCGATGGCAGCAGCAGGCCGCTGCCGCCGGCGAGCGCGGACAGCAACCCGCCGCCGCCGGCCAGGACGGCACTGCGGCGGCTTGCATCGGGGAACGTGCGGCGGGCGTGGCTCATCTCGGTGTCTCCAGGCGGGGAAGGGCGGAGGGGGGCTTGCGGTCAGTGCGTGGCGCGGCGGGCGTCGTCGATCATGTGCCACAGCCGCGACGGCGACAGCGGCAGCGAGGTGGGGTTCACGCCGTACTCGCCGAGCGCGTTGGCGATCGCGTTGACGATCACCGCCGGGGCGACGATCGTGCCGCCTTCACCCGCACCCTTGGCGCCGATCGGATTGATCGGGGACGGAAAGTCTTCGGTGATCACCGCGCGCAGGCGGGGGAAGTCCGACGCGGTCGGCACCAGGTAGTCGGCGAGTGTACCGGTGAGCATCTGGCCTTCGCTGTCGTAGATCATCTCTTCCAGGAAGGCGCCGCCCAGCCCCTGCACCGTGCCGCCGAGCAGTTGCCCGCGCAGCAGCAGGGGGTTGATCGCACGGCCGACGTCCTCGACCACGACGTAGTCGAGCAGGGACACGTCACCGGTGCGTGCGTCGACCGCGACATGCGCCGCAGCCGCGCCATAGGCCCAGGTGTGGTGGTGGTTGGCGAACGTGCCATCGACGCGGATGGTCTCGTTCTTCGCCAGCTCGGCGAAGCCGATGCTGCGCCCGCGCGGCGATGTCGCCTCGGTGCCGGCGATCGTCACCTGCTCGGGGAGGCATTCGAGGTAGGTCGCCGCCGCTTCGCGCACGGCCTGCTTGAACTTGCCTGCCGCGTCGATGATCGCCGAGCCGCCCATCACGGTGGACCGCGAGTGGTAGGAGCCGAAGCCCTCGTGCAGGTAGGTGGTCGACCCGTGCAGCAGCGTCAGCGCGGACATCGGGATGCCGAGCGCATCGGCTGCGATCTGCCCGAGCGCGGTCTCGAGGCCCTGGCCGACCGAGGTGGAGCCGACGTAGAGCGTGACCGAGCCGTCGCGCGCGAGTTCGATCTTCGCGTTCTCGCGCGGGCCGGCCGCGCCGCCCTCGATGAAGCAGGCCACGCCGATGCCGTGGTGGCGGCCATCGACCAGCGTGCCCTGCAGCGCGAGCTTGCCCTGCCAGTCGAATTCGGCGAGGCAGCGCTCGAACGCGGCGAGGTAGTCGCCGCTGTCGGCCTCGGACAGGCCGCTCGATTCCGGCGCCGAAGGGGTGAGCGTCGCGAAATGCCAGGGCATGTCGCTCGAGGTGACCAGGTTGCGCCGGCGGACCTCGACCGCATCGAGGCCCATCGCCTTCGCGCCCAGCTCGATCAGGCGCTCGCAGAACATCGCGGTCTCGGCGCGGCCGGGTGCACGGTAGGTGCCGGCCGGCCCCTTGTTGGTGAACTGCACGTGCGAATCGACGTGCACCGCTTCGATGCGGTAGGCATTGGTCAGGAAATGCGGGATGTTGCGGGGCTGGATCAGCCCGTTGGTGCGCGGATACGCACCCAGGTCGCACCAGGCCGTGCCGCGCACGCCGAGGATGGTGCCGTCGGCCGCGAAGGCCATCTCGACATCGGCCTCGCACTCGCGCGATTGCGCCATCGTCATCAGGTCTTCGCGCCGGTCGCTGATCCACTTGACCGGACGGCCGACATGGCGCGCGGCGAACGGGACCAGGAAATCCTCGACGTAGAACTCGCCGCGGGCGCCGAAGCTGCCTCCGGTGTCGCCCTCGATGAAGTCGACGGCGCTGTCGGGCATGCCGAGCATCCGCGCGCTGGCATGGCGGTTGAAGAACGGTACCTTGGCCGCGCCGTAGACCACCAGCCGGCCGTTTGCCGCGTCCCAGTCGGCGACCACGCCGCGCGCTTCCATCGTCACCGGCGCCTGGCGCTGGACGGTGAAGCGCTCGCGCTGCACGTGCACGGCTGCGGCGAACGCGGCATCGGCGTCGCCGCGCCTGGCGGAGAAGGTCACGCCGCGGTTGGTCGTCGTGGCGTCGAACAGCAGCGTCTCGTCGGCGGCCGAGGTCTTCCAGTCGGCGACCGCGGGCAGTTGTTCGAGGTCGAGCTCGATCGCCTCCATCGCGTCTTCGGCCAGCGCGAGCGTGTCAGCGATGACGATCGCGAGTACCTCGCCGACATGGCGGATGCGGTCCTGCACGATCACCGGCTGGCGATAGGGTTCCATGCAGGGCAGGGGCTGCAGCCTGAGCGGGACGGTGGGTACCGGCTGCCCGGGTACACCGGCGATCTCGGCCGCGGTGATCACCGCATGCACGCCGGGCATCGCGCGCGCGGCGGAGGTGTCGATGCCGCGCACACGTGCATGGGCGACCGAACTGCGCAGCATCGCCGCATGCAGCATGCCGGGCAGCGTCACGTCGTCGGCATAGCGGCCCAGGCCGCGCAGCAGCCGCAGGTCTTCGACCCGCTGCACGGACCGTCCGATGTAGGGCCCGTCGGCGGCGGCCGCCGCGGATTCCGGCAGGATGTCGGTCACGCGGGCATTCATCGGCCGGCTCCCGGGGTCGGCGTGGCCGCGGCAGCGTGGCTGGCCGCACCGTCGCTGGCCGGGCCGCCATAGGCGGCGCGTGCATCCAGCACCGCGTCGACGATCGGCACGTAGCCGGTGCAGCGGCACAGGTTGCCGGACAGCACTTCGCGGATGCGATCGGCGCTGGCATGCGGCTCGTCGGTGAGCAGCGCGTGGGCGGTGGTGAGCATGCCCGGGGTGCAGAACCCGCACTGCAGCGCGTTGTGGCGGCGGAACGCCGCCTGCAGTGGCGACAGCGCATCACCGTCGGCCAGCCCTTCGACCGTCGTGATGGAGCGGCCTTCGACCTGTACTGCCAGCATCAGGCAGGAGCGCACCGCTTCGCCGTCGACGATCACCGTGCAGGCGCCGCACACGCCGTGCTCGCAGCCGACATGGGTGCCGGTGAGCCTGAGGTTGTCGCGCAGGCAGAGCGACAGGGTGGTGCGCGGTTCGACCTGGGCCTTCACCGCATTGCCATTGACGTTGAACGAGACTTCCATCAGTGCGACTCCCCGCTGCGATTGACTGCCGTGCTGCCACCCTTCGTCCCGGCCAGTGCCCGGGCCAGCGCCCGCTCGACCAGCACGCCGACCAGGTTGCGCCGGTAGGCGGCGCTGGCGTGCAGGTCGTCGGCCGGATCACAGGCGCCGGCCGCCGCGCAGGCGGCCTCGCCGATCGACCTGCCATCGACGACCTGGCCTTCGAGCTTTGCCTCGGCGGCGGGCAGCCGGCGTGGACGGTCGGATGCGCCGATCACCGCGATGTGCGTGTTGAGCGCACGCCCGGCCGTGTCGAGGTCGAACCAGACCGCGGTGCCGGCCATCGCGAAGTCGCCATGGCGGCGCGCGAGTTCCTCGAACGCGCTGGCACGGGTGGCTGGCCAGGCAGGGAAGGTGATCGCGGTGATCAGCTCGTCGGGCTGCAGCACCGTGGTGAGCGCGCCTTCGAAGAAATCGGCGGCTGCCACGCTGCGGGCGCCGCGCACGCTGGCGATCTCGATCGTCGCGTCGCAGGCCACCGCGATGCCGGGCAGCTCCGCCGCCGGGTCGGCGTGGGCGAGGCTGCCGCCGACCGTACCGCGATTGCGGATCTGGTAGTGCGCGACATGCCCGATCGCCTCGGCCAGCAGCGGCAGCGCGGTCTTCAGGCGGGCATCGCGCTCGATGTCGCGCCAGCGCACCCTGGCGCCCATGCGCACGCCACCGGCGTCGACATCGATGCGGTCCAGGCCGGGCAGCCGGCGCAGGTCCACCAGCAGGCGCGGCGAGGCGAGGCGGAAGGCCAGCACCGGCATCAGGCTCTGCCCGCCCGCCAGCGGCTTCGCGTCGCCGTCCGGATGGGCGAGCAGCGCGAGCGCTTCAGGCAGGGTGGCGGGTGCGGCGTATTCGAACTGGGGAGGCTTCATCGGATGGACTCGACTGTGTGCGGGATGATCGGAAAATGGGAGGGGGACTACTCGGCCTTCACGCCGGCGGTCTTGATGACTTTCGACCACCGCGCGAGTTCGCTGCGCATGTGGACGGTCAGTTCCTCCGGCGTGCTGCCGACGGTGACCGCGTTGAGCGAAGCGAGTTTCTCGCGCGCTTCGCCCGAGCCGAGGCCGCGGGCGATCGCCTTCGAAAGGGTATCGACCACGTTGCGCGGGGTGCGGGCCGGCGCATAGACCGCGTACCAGGCCGTGACTTCGAACCCGGGCACGCCGCTTTCGCCGACCGTCGGCAGATCGACGCCCGGCACCCGCTTCGCCGTGGCAATCGCGATCGCCCTGAGCTTGCCGGCCTTGAGCTGGCTGACCGCGGCGGTGAGTTCGATCGACATGAACTGCACCTGGCCAGCGATGACGTCGGACATCGCGGGCGCCGAGCCCTTGTAGGGCACATGGGTGATGTCGATGCCAGTGGCGATCTTGAGCATCTCGCCGGCGAGGTGGTGCGGCGAACCCGTGCCGGCCGAGCCGTAGGTCAGGCCGGGCTTGCTGCGGGCGTACTTGATCAGGTCGGGCAGGGTGTTGACCGGCAGCGTCGGGTTCACGACCAGCACATGCGGGATCGTCACCACCAGCGACACCGGCGTGAAATCCTTGATCGGGTCGTAGCTGAGCTGCTGCAGCACCGGATTGATGCCGTGGGTCGTCGTGGCCCCGAGCAGCAGCGTGTAACCGTCGGGTGCCGCGCGCGCGACCTGCTCGGACCCGATGGCGCCGGCGGCGCCGGCGCGGTTGTCGACGATGACCGGCTGGCCCAGCTGTTCGGTGATGACTTGCCCGACCACGCGTGCGGTCAGGTCGAGGGCGCCGCCAGGCGCGAACGGTGCGATCAGGCGGATCGTCTTCGAGGGGAAGGCCGGCTGCGCGAAGCTCGCTGCAGGCGCCGTGGCCAGCAGGGCGCACAGGATCGTGCGGCGTACGGCCTTCGCCGGACGGGCGGGACGTTCGGTGTTCCGGGCGGGTGTCGGGCGCATGCAGTGGACCTCTCGTGCTGGGGTTCGTGCCGGTTCCCGGTGCCGGCGGTGGGGCCAGCGGGGCGATGTGATCACATCCGGGAGGTCGAGATATTACGGCAGCACGGGCGATGCGCGCGCGGGCGCATGGACCTGTCCGGAAAAAACAGTGCGCGGTTGCCTTCGCGCGTGGCAGCGCACTACTATCGATCACCGATAACGAACGCAACAAGGAGCGAACACCATGCCAGCTGCACGCCACCCGATGCCGCCTGAACTCGTCGGGCTGCCGCTCGACACCGTGCTGAAGAAGTTCACCGGGCGATTCAAGGAAAAGACCGCCGACTGGGCCGCGTTCGAAGACGCGAAGATCGAGGGCTGGAAGCGCGCCCAGCATCGCTTCATCGGCGCTGGCGGCTCGGGCAAGCACGATGATCCGTCGGTGATCCCGGCGCGTGGCTTCACGCTGTCGATCATGTTCGTCGAGCCGGGCCAGGGCAACGCGGCCCACACGCACGAAGTCGAGGAGGTGTTCTTCGTGCTCGACGGCTTCCTCGACGTGTTCGTCGAGGACGAGCAGGGCAACCGCGTGACGACCCGGCTGGGCAAGTGGGAGTGCGTCGCCTGCCCGCCCGGCGTGATCCACGGCTACGACAACAACAGCCTCGAGCCGGTCTACTTCCAGGTGATGCTCGGCCGCGCGAAACCCGAGACGATGGGTTACGCGGACGAGAAGCTGTACGAGCAGCGGGACGCCCACCTGAAGGGGTGAGGTCCCGCCCGCCCGGCATTCCGGGCGATGCTCAGGCGGTAGGCAAGGCCCAGTCGGGGTGCTGCTTCAGGAACGGCAGCAGCCCGCCCGCGGCGATCAGCGCAAGCACTGCGGGCGGCAGTTTCGGCACCGATGCGCTGAAGCCGCTGGCCGGCACGGCGATCCGCCCGGCCGCCACGTCGACCTCGATCAGGTCGCCGTCATGGATCGCCGACACGTCGCATTCGGCGATCGGCAGGCCGTTGTTGATCGCGTTGCGGTAGAACTGCCGGCCGAACGACTGTGCGATCACGGCCGACACTCCCATGGCGCGCAGCACGTGCACTGCCTGCTCGCGCGACGAGTTGATGCCGAAGTCCTTGCCGGCGACGATCACGTCGCCCGCCTTGATGCGCTGCGCGAAGCCGGGCTGCAGCTGTTCGAATGCATGTTCGGCCAGCCACTGGACGGACTTGCCCATGTTGTACTTGGCCGAGCAGTGGATGTCGGTGCTGACCTCGTCCCCGAGACGGTGCACCGTCGCGCGGATCGGTGCGACGGTTGGTGCGGTTCCGGTCATTGCTGTCTGCGTCATCGGTGTCCCCTTCAGGCGGCGCTGCGGATGTCGAACGCGAACTCGCGCGGGTCGGTGACGCGCCCGGTCAGCGCGGAGGCGGCGACCGTCGCGGAGGAGGCGATCAGGATCTCCGACTCGGGATTGCCCAGGCGGCCCTTGAAGTTGCGGTTCGCGCTGGAGATGACGCGCTCGCGATCGGCCGACATCAGCTTGTGCGTGATACCCACGCAGGTGCCGCAGCCAGCGGCATCCACGGAGGCACCGGCCTCGGTCAGGATCTCGAACAGCCCTTCGCGCATCGCGGCGAGGTAGATCGCGCGCGAGGCCGGCGTGACGACCAGACGCACGCCCCTGGCGATCTTCCTGCCCTTCAGGATGCTGGCGGCCTGGCGGATGTCGTCCAGCCGGCCGTTGGTGCAGGTGCCGATCAGCCCGACGTGCACCGGCTGGCCTGCGAGTTCCGACACGTCCACCACATCGCCGATGTCGTGGTTGTGCGCCACCTTCGGCGCCAGGGTCGAGGCATCGATCGCGAAGCGGTCGGCGTAGCGCGCATCGGCGTCCGCGGTGACCGGCTTCGGAGCTTGTGCGCCATGCGCGGCGAGCCATGCGACCGTCTTGTCGTCGCATTCGAGGATCGCGGCTTCCGCGCCGAGTTCGGCCGCGTGGTTCGACAGGGTCATCCGGTCGTCGATGTCCATCGACGCCACCGCGCTGCCGGTGTACTCGATCACCTTGAAGTTCGCACCCTCGGCGCCGAGGCGGCCGAGCATGGCGAGGGTGACATCCTTGGCCCATACGCCCGGGGCGAGGCGTCCGGTGAGCTCGACGCGAATCGTTTCGGGAACCTTGAACCAGGTGCGCCCGGTGGCGAGGATGGCAGCCACGTCGGTGCCTTCGTGTCCGGTGCCGTACACATTGAACGCGCCATAAGTCGTCGAATGGGTATCGGTGCCCACCACCAGGTCGCCTGCGGTGAAGTGGCCGTGCTCGGGCAGTACCTGGTGGCAGATGCCGTCGCCGACGTCGTAGATCACCGCGCCGGTGCGCTCGCAGAACTCGCGCATGTCGGCATGCACGTTAGCGGCTTCGCGCGACGGCGGCGGCGAAAAGTGGTCGAGCACGAAGGCGGTGCGGGCCGCGTTGGGCAGCCTGTCGAAGCCGAGCGTGGCCACTGCCTTCAGCGCATTGGCCGCACGCGCATCGTGCACCATCGCGAAATCGACGCGGGCGACGACGACGTCGCCTGCATTGACCGGTGCGCCGCCCGAACGGGCGCCGAGAATCTTTTCAGCCAGCGTATGACCCATCGCTCAGATCCTTCCATGTGAAGGGCGCGATTATGCCCGAGGCGGGCTGCCTGTCGGCCCGTCCCGGGGACCGGGTCCGGTATGATCTCCGGCATCAATGCTGCACCGGGCACGCAGCGCCCGGCATGCCTTGCCGGCAGGGCCGACCGCCGCTGCGGGCGACCCGTCAATCAGCGCCGATGTCCTCGAACCAGAGGCCGGCCGCATCGGAGGAGTTCCTGTGATCCATCGTCGCGCGCGCGCCGCAGGCACCGCATGCCTGTCCCTCTCCGTCCTGCTCGCCGCCCTGCTGCCGGCCCCGGCAGCCGCCCAGGGGAGCTATCCTCAGCGCCCGGTTCGCCTGATCATCCCGTTCGCCCCCGGCGGCGGTACCGACGCGGTCGGCCGCGTGCTCGCCCAGCAACTCGGCGAGCGGCACGGCCAGACCTTCATCGTCGACAACCGGCCAGCCGGCAGTGGCATCGTCGGCGCGCAGATCGTGTCGCAGGCGCCGGCGGACGGCTACACGCTGCTGTTCACGTTCAACTCGTTCGCGAGCAGCGCCCGGCTGGTCGAGAAGCTGCCGTACGATCCGGTGCGCGACTTCACGCCGATCACGCTGGCCACGACCTCGCCGCTGCTGCTGCTCGCCCATCCGTCGCTGCCGGCGTCGAACATGAAAGAGCTGATCGCGCACGTGAAGGCGAACCAGGGCAGGCTGAACTACGGCTCTTCCGGCAACGGCTCGCCGCCGCACCTGGGCATGGAACTGCTGATGTCGCGCACCGGGCTGTCGATGTCGCACATCCCCTACAAGGGCATCGGCCCGGCAACCGTGGCCCAGCTCGGCAACGAAGTCCAGCTCGCATTCACGCCAGTGCTGGTCGGCCTGCCGCACATGAAGGCCGGGCGCCTGAAGGCGATCGCCTCGGGCGCGCCGAAGCGCTCGGCCGCGGTGCCCGACGTGCCGACCGTTGCCGAAGCAGCCGGGCTGCCCGGCTTCGACGTGAGCGGCTGGTGGGGGCTGCTGGGGCCGGCGAAGCTGCCGCGGCCGACCGTCGACCTGCTCAACGCATCGGTACGCCGGATCCTCGACGACGCCGAGGTGCGCCGCAACCTGCTGGCACAGGGCATGGACCCCTCGCCGACCACGCCCGAAGCCTTCGGCGCCCTGATCCGGGACGATATGGCGGTGTGGGGCGACCTCGGGCGCAAGCTCGGGATCAAGCTGGACTGACTTGCAGTACTGACCTGCAGCACCCTGCCGGGCAACCCGGCAACTGCCCAAAGAAGAGGCTGTACATGACTGACAAGGTACTCGAGACCCGCCCGCTGATCGGCCTGATGCTGGGCGATCCGACCGGCATCGGCCCGGAGATCGCCTGCCGGATGATCGCCCGGCGCGCCTGGCCCGCCGGTACCCGGGTGGTCGTGATCGGCGATGCACGCGTGCTGGCGATGGGCCAGGCCGACGCGGAAGTCACCTTCCCGGTGCGCCAGTACCCGCGGGTCGAAGACATCGACTGGAACGAGGTCGAGCAGCCCGGGGGACCGACGCCCCTGATCGACCTCGGCAACATGGACCCCGCGACGCTGCCGCGTGCCGAGGCGTCGCCGCAGGCCGGAAAGCTCGCGGGCGACACGCTCAAGGCGATGATCGACCTGGCGCTGGCTGGCCGGCTCGACGGCATCTGCTTCGCTCCGCTCAACAAGGGTGCGATGTTCCGTGGCGGCTGGAACTTCCCGGACGAGCACCAGATGTTCGCGGCACTCACCGGGCACCAGGGTTTCTATGGCGAGATGAACGTCATCGATCAGTTCGCGACGTTCCGGGTGACCTCCCATGTGTCGCTGCGCAAGGCGGTCGACATGGTGCAGCCGCCGCGGGTCGCCGACGCCATCCGGCTCGCTGACCGGATGCTGCGTGACAAGGGCGTCGCCAGCCCGCGCATCGGGGTGGCCGCGCTCAACCCGCACAATGGCGAGAACGGCCTGTTCGGGGACGAGGAGATCACGATCATCCGCCCGACGGTGGACCGCATGCGTGCCGAGGGAATCGGCTGCGTCGGCCCGGTCTCCTCGGATGTCGTGTTCATCAAGGCGCGTGCCGGCGAGTTCGACGGCGTGGTCATGATGTATCACGACCAGGGTCAGATCGCGACCAAGCTGCTCGGGTTCAACAAGGGCGTCACCGTGACGGCGGGGCTGCCCACCGTCTTCACCACGCCGGCGCATGGCACGGCCTTCGACATCGTCGGCAAGCACGTGGCCGGCAGCGGCGCTATGGAAGCGGCGATGGACATCGGCGCGCGGCTGGCCGCGTCGCGCAAGGCCGGGGCACGCTGAACAACCACAGGAGATGAAGATGACACCACAACGAAAACAACAGCATCGCCGCCGCGCGATCCCGTGCCTGGCCGGCGTCGCCTCGATCGCACTGGCCGGCATGTCCTGCGCCGCGAACGCACAGCAGAAGGGGCCGGTCTATCCCGACCGTCCGGTGCGCATGCTGGTCGGCTTCGCGCCCGGTGGCGGCGCGGACACCGCGGCCCGTCCGGTCGGCCAGCGGCTGTCCGAAGTGCTCGGCCAGCAGTTCGTGGTCGACAACCGGCCGGGTGCCGGCGGCAACATTGCCACCGAGATCGCCGCCCGTGCGACGCCGGACGGCTATTCACTGCTGGTGGGCACGATCGCCGCGCTGGCGATCAATCCGTCGATCTACGAGAAGCTCGCCTTCGACCCGATCCGGGACTTCTCGCCGATCACCAACATGGCTTCCTCCATCAACGTGCTCGTCGTGCACCCGTCGGTGGCCGCGAAGACGGTGAAGGAACTGGTCGCGCTGCTGCGCGCCAAGCCGGGCAGCCTCAACTACGGCTCGTCCGGGGTCGGCAGCGCCGGCCACCTGTCCGGCGTGCTGCTGGAGCACATGACCCGAACCGACATCACCCACGTTCCGTACAAGGGCGGAGCGCCGGCGATGGGCGCGCTGCTCGGTGGCGAGGTGCAGATGGTGTTCGCGACCGCAGCCACCGCCATCCCGCAGATCAAGGCCGGGAAGGTGCGCGGCCTCGCGGTCACCACCGCCACCCGCGCCGGGATGCTGCCTGACCTGCCGACGATCGCCGAAGCGGCGCTGCCCGGCTACGAGGCGAACAACTGGTACGGGCTGCTCGCGCCGGCGAAGACCCCGAAGGCGATCATCGATCGCCTGAATGCCGAGACGGTGAAGATCCTCGGGTCGCAGAGCGTGCGCGAAATCTATTTTACCCAGGGGCTGGAGCCGACGCCGACCACGCCCGAGGCGTTCGGTGCGTACATCAAGTCCGAGATCGCCAAGTGGTCGAAGCTGGTGAAGGCGGCGGGGGTCAAGCCGGATTGAAGCCTCGCGCCCGGCGCGGCTCGTCCTGCTGCATGAACGAAGCCGCCTCCGGGCGGCTTCTTCCGTCGTGCGAGGCGCCGCCGGGTACGGCCCCGGTCGCTGCATCCCGGTTCAGCGGGCCAGCGTGACGCCTTCGGCGATCATCCGGTCGATCGTCGCTGCATCGTAGCCCGCCTCGGCCAGCACCTCCCGGCTGTCGGCGCCCAGCTTGGGCGCCGGGCGATAGTCGGCGCGTACCCCGCCGCTCAGCCTGTTCGGCACGCGCATGTTGCGGATGCGGCCTTCGGTCGGGTGGTCCTTCCACTCGAAGAAGCCGGCTTCCGCCAGGTGTGGATCCTCCAGCAGCGTCTCGAGCGTGTGGTAGGGCATGGCCGGCACGTCGGCCGCGTCGAATATCTCGAGCCACTCGGCGGTCGTCCTGTCCTTGAGCGCTTCGATGCGGATCGCGAAATAGGCCTTCACGTTGCGATGCCTGGCCGACACCGACGAGAAACGCGGGTCGGTGATCAGTTCCGGTCGTCCGACGGCGCGGAAGAAACCGAACGCCTGCGCGTCGGTATTGGCGGAGACGCAGACCCAGCCGTCCTTCGTCGGCAGCGGCCGTCCGTCAGGGTCGAGCAGGCGCGGGTCGCCGGTGCCGCCGTGGTCGGTCGGCGCGCCCTCGATCGGCGGATCGAAGGTGGCCTGGTACATGTGCTCGTCGAGCACGAACGCCGCCATGTTCTCGAACATCGGGATCTCGATCGACTGGCCCTCGCCGGTACGGGTGCGCGCGAACAGCGCCATCACGATCATCTGCACCGCGATCAGGCCGACGGTGCGGTCGCACATCACGATCGGCACGTAGCGCGGCTCGCCGATGGCCCTGTGCAGCAGCGCCGACAGGCCACTCGCGCCCTGGATGATCGTGTCGTAGGCCGGCTTGGCGCGGTAGCGGCCGTCCTGGCCGAAGCCGAACATGCCGCAGTAGATGATCTTCGGATTCACCTTGCGCACGTCATCGTAGGACAGCTTCATCCGCGCCATCGAGTCGGGTCGCACGTTCCAGAGCAGCACGTCGGCGGTGGCGATCAGTTTCAGCAGCGCCTCGCGGCCGGCCGGTTTCTTCAGGTCGAGCACGACGCTGCGCTTGTTCCGGTTCAGGTGCAGGAACTTCGGCCCCATGTTCTCGGTGCGGCCGCGGCCGCCGATGTTCCGACCGAGGTCGCCGGACGGGCTCTCTACCTTGATGACGTCCGCGCCGTAGTCGGCCAGCGTGCGCGTGCAGAGCGGCCCGACCACGACCGAGGTGAGATCGATGATGCGCACGCCTTCGAGCGGGCCTCCCGCCATGTCCATCTCCTGTTGAAAAAGCAAGGGTTCATCACAGCCGGCGTCGAGCGCCGGCGTCAGCGCCAGCTTGACACGTCCGCGTCGGTCGCGCAGAGCGCGCGCCAGAGCAGGCTGGCCGAGGCCCGCGCGGCGCCGGCCAGTTCGGCCGGTGCCACCTGGTCGCGGGTGTCCTGTGCGGTCAGGATGTGCCGCACGCGGCTCGCTGGCTGGTCGAAACCCGCGATCAGGCGCAGGGCCGGGATGCCGTGCGCCGCGAAGTTCGCATGGTCCGAGTTGGGCATCAGCGGCCGATGCAGGCCGATCGGCTGCCCGGCCGCCCGGGCACTGGCGGCCACGAACGCGTCCAGCCCGGCGAATCCGCTGGTCAGCGCCGTGAGCCTCGGGTCGGCACCGACGGTGTCGAGGTTGATGTCGATCACCAGGCGGCTGCGCTCGGCGGGCGTCATCATGGCCAGCCACTGCCGCGACCCGGCCAGTGCCCATTCCTCGGCGGTGAACAGGCAGACCCGCAGCCCGAGGGCCGCCTGGGCCATCTGCGGCGCGACCGCGCGCGCCAGCGCGAGCGCCACGGCCAGCCCGCTGGCGTTGTCCATCGCGCTCTGCGCGAGCGGATGGCCGTCGAGGTGCGCCGACAGCACCACCCTGCGCGCATCGTCGGGGTCTCGGCCGGGCAGGTCGAGCATCGGCGTCTGCCCGACCGCTGGCTGGTCCGTTCCCTGCACGACCAGCCGTGCGCCGGAAGCGTCGGCGGTAGCCAGCCGCGCGCTGCCCGCGTGGTCGGTGGCGACGGCCGGTATGCCGTCGCCACCATTGCGGCCGGACGACCCGGACGTGGGACTTGCCAGTGGATCGGTGTGCGCGATCACGAAGCCTGCAGCGCCCGCGGCCCGCGCGGCGTCGTACTTCCGGCGCCGGTGGACGTGGTCCGGCGAAAAGGGAAACTCGTGGCGCACCAGCGCGATCCGGCCCGGGATCCGCGCTGCCGCACGCTGGAAGTCGTCGTCGGTGCCACGCCCGAGGTCGACCACGCCGGCGACGAGGCCGGCTGGCGGCGTCGAGGCCGAGCCGAGCAGCGGCTGGCACGCGAGTGGCGTGCCGTCGGCCAGCGACAGCGAACAGCTTCCCGGCTGCCAGCCCGCATAGTCGACCGGCTCGAGCCAGGCGCGTCCGGCGCCGGCGATCTCGGCCAGCCGGCCGAGCGTGAGGTCGCGTGCGCGCCGTTCGCTGTCGGATCCGGCCACCCGTCCGCCGCAGTCGCAGATCGCGTTGAAATCGGCGAGCAGCCCCGGCAATCCGTCGGCGACACGCTGCAGCAGGGGTTCGAGCCCGTCAGGATCCACCGTGCGTGCGGTCATCTTTCCTTCCTGTCTTCCGTGCATCCGGCAGCGCCGTCGGCTCAGGCCTCGAAGAAGCCGTTCAGTTCGCGCAGCGTCTCTTCCGGGCTCTGTTCGTTCGGGTAGTGCCCGCAGGGCAGGGCGACGAACCGCTCGATGTTCGTGGCAAAGCGCGGCCAGACCGTCGACGGCGAATTGATCTCGACGCCGGGATCGGAGGTGGCGATCCGCGCCCGGGCAAATCCTTCGAAGGCCATCCGTATACCTGCCCGACATGGTTGAGGCCCGGATGGTATCGCAGCCACCGGCGCGCCGAACGGCGTCGCCCCGCGCGCAGTGACGACGGACGCGATAGCATGGCGACTGGCACGCGGCCGCAGCGTACGGCCCGCGGCGATACCTCCGAAGGAGTCCCGATGACCACTGGTCAGGTGCGCGCGCTGCGCATGAAGCAACGGCTGCTGCCGCTGCTGGTTCTGTTGTCATCCGTTCCGGCATCGACCGGCATCGCGCTCGCCCAGTCCGCGCAGCCTTACCCGAATCGTCCGCTGCGTTTCATCATTCCGTTCACCCCGGGCGGCAGCAACGACATCTTCGGCCGCATCATCGGCCAGCGCCTGAGCGAGGCGATGGGCCAGCCGGTGCTGATCGACAACCGTCCCGGGGCCGGCGGGCTGCTCGGCGCAGGCATCGTCGCCAAGGCGCCGCCGGACGGCTACAACCTGATGATCCACTCGACCTCGTTCACCACCAACGTCGCGATCCAGGCGAAGGTCCCGTTCGATCCGTTCCGCGACATCGCGCCGGTCACCCGGCTCGGCATGGGGGCGTTGATGATCACGGTGGCGGCGGAGTCGCCGGCGAAGACGATGGCCGAGCTGATCGCGCTCGCGCGCGCGAAACCGGGGGCGCTCAACTACGGTTCGTCCGGCAGCGGCGGCATCAACCACCTCGCCACCGAGGTGCTCAACCGGATGGCGAAGGTGAAGACGGTGCACGTGCCGTACAAGGGCATCGGCCCGGCGCTCACCGACCTGATGGGCGGGCAGATCCAGTTCCTGCTGTCGGGCATCCCGAACGTGATGCCGCAGGTGAAGTCCGGCCGGGTACGCGCACTGGCGGTGTCGACGCCGACGCGCTCGCCGTTCGTACCCGATGTGCCGACGATCGCCGAGTCGGGCGTGCCCGGCTATGCAGCGGTGCTCTGGTGGGGCCTGTTCGCGCCCGGCGGAACGCCCAGACCGATCATCGACCGGCTGAACGCGGAGACCGTCAAGGTGCTGCAGACGGCCGAGATGCGCGAGCGCCTGGCCGCCGAGGGGGCGGAGCCGGCTGGCACCACGCCCGAGGCGTTCGCGCGCATCGTGCGCGACGAGATCCTGTTCTGGCGCGCCGTGGCCCGCGACGCGGCCATCCGTCCGGACTGAACGCAATGGCAAAGGCAAACGCCGGGCCGTCGTCCGCGCCGGCTCCCCGCGCCCTCAAGAAGCGCGCATTCGCCACCGATGCACGCGGCCCGCTGCACGGCGTGCGCGTGCTCGACCTGTCGCGGGTGGTCGCCGGCAACATGGTGAGCCTCGCGCTCGCCGACTTCGGTGCCGAGGTGATCAAGGTCGAGACGCCCGACGGCGATGCGCTGCGCGACTGGCTGGTGAACGGGGTGCCGACGAACTGGAAGGTGTACGCGCGCAACAAGAAGAGCCTCTGCCTGAACCTGCGCCGGCCGGAGGCGATCGAGGTCCTGCTGTCGCTGGTCGAGCGTTCCCAGGTGCTGATCGAGAATTACCGCCCCGGCACGCTGGAGAAGATGGGGTTGGGACCCGGCGTGCTGCATGCACGCAACCCCAGGCTCGTCGTGGTTCGCGTCACCGGCTGGGGCCAGGACGGACCGTACCGGCACAAGCCCGGCTTCGGCACCCTCGCCGAAGGCATGTCCGGCTTCGCCGCGCTGAACGGCTTCGAGGACCGGGAACCGGTGCTGCCGCCCATGCAACTGGCCGATTGCACCGCCGGCCTGTACGGGGCCTTCGCCACGATGGTCGCGCTGCGCGAGGTCGAGGTGAATGGCGGGGCTGGCCAGTCGATCGACGTGTCGCTGTTCGACCCGCTGTTCTCGGTGATGGGACCACAGGCCGCCAGTTACCGCGCGAGCGGGCGGCTGCGCAGCCGCACCGGCAGCCGCTCGACCACGGCCGCCCCGCGCAACGCCTACCGCACCCGCGACCAGCGCTGTGTGTGTCTGTCGGCATCGACGCAGGCGATGGCCGAACGGGTGCATCGCTCGATCGGCCGCCCGGACCTCGTCGACGATCCGCGCTTTCGCACCAATGCCGACCGCCTGCGTCATTCGGCCGAGCTCGATGCGGAGATCGGCGCGTTCATCGCCGGCCGGACGCTCGACGAGAACCTGGCATTCTTCGACCGCGAGGAAGTCACCGTGGGGCCGATCTACGACATCTCGCAGATCATGCAGGATCCGTACGTGGTCGAGCGCGAGGTGCTGGCAGACTATCCGGATGTCGACATGGGGCAGGTGCCGATGCACTGCGTCGTACCCCGGCTGTCGGCGACGCCCGGTGCGATCCGGCTGCCCGCACCCGCGCTGGGCGAGCACAACGACGCGATACTCTCGGCGGCCGGCTTCGACCCGGCGCGCATCGCTTCCCTGCGCGCCATCGGCGCGCTGGTAGACCCCGCCATCGGCGCGCGGGTGGACCCCGCCAGTGGTGCCTGAAAACAACGGAACAGGAGATCTCCATGCATACCCAGGATGAACTGCCGGTCTGGCGTTCGCTGCTCTACGTACCGGTCAACGTCGAGAAGTTCGTCGACAAGGCACATACCCGCGCCGCCGACGTGATCCAGCTCGACCTCGAGGATGCCGTGCCGCCGGGCGAGAAGGCCACCGCCCGCACCCTCGTCGAGAAGAACGCCGCCCGCGTGCGGCGGGGCGGCTCCGACGTGGTGGTCCGCATCAACCAGCCGCTGTCGCTGGCGGTACGCGACATCGAGCATTCGATCTGCCCCGACGTCGACGGCCTCGCCATCACCAAGGCGGACAGCGCCTCGCATGTGCGGTTGCTCGACGAACTGGTCAGCGAACTCGAACTGAAGCGCGGCATGAAGGTCGGGCACACGAAGTTCATCACCATGATCGAGACGCCGGACGCCTTCCTGCGCATCGACGAGATCCCGCGCGCCTGCCCGCGCGTGGTCGCGATGAACATCGGTGGCGAGGATTTCGCCCTGAACTGCGACATGCTTCCGGAAGAGGACGTGCTGCTGCACCCCAAGCAGCGGATGATCATCGCGGCGCGGGCCGCCGGCGTGATGCCGCTGGGCTTCATCGGGACGGTCGCCGACTTCAGCGACTGGGACAAGTTCCGCGCGATGGTGCGCAAGTCGCGCCGCTTCGGCTTCGACGGCGCCGGCTGCATCCACCCCGGGCAGGTGAAGATCGTCAATGCCGAGTATTCCCCGTCCGACGAAGAGGTCGCGTTCGCGCGCAGGGTGATCGAGATGAACGCCGGGTACGCGGCCGAGGGGCGCGGATCGTTCCAGATCGACGGCAAGATGATCGATATTCCGATCGTCGTGCGTGCCGAGAAGCTGCTGCGCAGGAACGAGAAGATCAAGGCACGCGAGGCCCGCACCCTGGCAGCCGCATCATGAGCAACCACATGAACACCGACGAAGAGAAGGAAAAGGCCGTCGCCGACGCACTCGCGGTCCGTGCGCGCTTTGCGGCGCTCACCCCGGCTGCGCTGCAGGCTGCGGTGGCCGGCCTGCTGACCGGTGCCCGCTCGCACAAGATGTGGCTGTCGCGCGAGGTCGACGACGCCACGCTGCAGCGGTTGTACGAGCTGATGAAGTGGGGCCCGACCAGCGCGAACTGCAGCCCCGCGCGCATCCTGTTCATCCGCACCCGGGAGGGCAAGGCCCGGCTGATTCCGACCCTGGATGCGGGCAATGTCGCCAAGGTGCGCGAGGCGCCGGTCACCGCGGTGATTGCCTACGACACGCTGTTCTTCGAACACCTCTCGCGGCTGTTCCCGGCCGGCGACCATGCGACCCACTTCCGTACCCATCCCGACTCGGCCGAGCCGTATGCGCTGCGCAACAGCACGCTGCAGGGCGCCTGGCTGATGATCGCGGCGCGCGCCCTGGGCCTGGACGTGGGACCGATGTCGGGCTTCGACAACGCCAAGGTCGACGAAGTGTTTTTCCACGGCACGTCGTTCAGGTCGAACTTCATGGTCAACCTCGGCTACGGTGACGTGGCCGCGCTGCCACCGCGGCTGCCCAGGCTGACCTTCGAAGAGATGTGCACGCTCCTGTAGCCGTCACGAAACAGACCAGGCATCCGCCCAGAGGAGAATCCCATGCAACAGACGCCCTCATCGATCATTCGCAGCACCGTGCGTGCGCTGGCCATCGGCCTGCCGCTCGCCGGGGCCGCGGCCCAGGTGGTTGCGCAGGCCCAGCCGTCGTCCTTTCCGTCGCGTCCGCTGCGCGTCGTGGTTGCGTTTCCGCCAGGTGCGACGACCGACACCATCGCGCGTCTGTTGCAGCCTCGCCTGGCCGAGGCCTTCGGCCAGACGGTGCTGATCGACAACCGGGGCGGGGCGGGTGGCAACATCGGCGCCCAGATCGTCGCCAAGGCTGCGCCCGACGGCCATACGCTGCTCGGCACGAGCGTGGCGTTCGCGGTGAACGTCAGCCTGTTTTCGCGACCGGGCTTCGAGATCCGCGACTTCGTCCCGGTCGCCATGGCCACGCTGACGCCGAACATCCTGTTCGTGCATCCGTCGGTGAAGGCCACCAGCCTGAAGGAACTGCTGGCGCTCGCCCGCACCGAGCGCTTGAGCTATGCATCGTCGGGCATGGGCACGACCACGCACCTGGCGGCCGAGGTGCTGTTCCGGCAGCTCAACAAGGTGGATATCACGCATGTGCCGCATACGCCGGCCGCCGCGGTCACCGCGGTGCTCGGTGGCCAGGTGCCGATCGGCAGCACGTCGATGCCGCCAGCGGTGCCGCTGTCCCAGGCCGGCAAGATCCGCCCGATCGCCGTCACCAGTGCGAAGCGCTCGGCGACGCTGCCCGACGTGCCCACCGTCGCCGAACTCGGCTATCCCGGTTTCGCCGACTACACCTGGATCGCGTTCCTCGCCCCGGCTGGTACCCCTGCGCCGGTGGTCGCACGCATCAACACCGAGATCAACCGCGCACTCGAGGCACCCGACGTGCGTGAGCGGATGAACGGGCTCGCGATCGAACCGACGCCCATGTCGCCTGCCGCATTCGGCGCCGTGCTGCGAAATGACGTCGAGCGCTACGCGAAGGTCGTGAAGCAGCTCGGATTGAAGGCAGACTGAACCAGTCAGCGATGGGCCCGGGAGGACGCATGCAGGCAATCGACCGCAATACCCTCACCGATGCGGTCATCGCATCGTTCGCCGGCGCGCACGATCCCCGCCTGAAGGAAGTACTCGGGGCGCTGGTGCGCCACCTGCACGCCTTCGCGCGCGAGGTCGAGTTGCGGCCCGAGGAGTGGCGCGCGGGCATCGCATTCCTCACCGCCGCAGCCGCGATGACCGACGACCGGCGCAACGAGTTCGTGCTGACCTCGGACATCCTCGGGCTGACCTCGCTCACCGACCTCCTGCAGGGCGTGCCGGGCGCGACCGAGCGCAGCGTCCTGGGACCGTTCCATGCCGAAGGCTCGCCTGAAGTGGCGGTCGGCGCAGACCTGATCCGCGGCAATACCGGGCAGCCGGTGCTGGTCGTGGGGCGGGTGCTCGACCTTGCCGGCCAGCCGGTACGCGGGGCGACCATCGATTTCTGGCAGACCAATGCACTGGGCCACTACTGGCAGCAGGACCCGAGCCAGAGCCCGGACAACCTGCGCTTCCGCATGCGGCTGGGCGATGACGGGGGATATGCGTTCACCACGGTGCGGCCGGCACCCTACACGGTGCCCTACGACGGCCCGGTCGGTGGCCTGCTGCGCGCCAGCGGTCGGCATGCGTGGCGTCCGGCGCATTTCCACTTCCGGGTGCTGGCCGAGGGCTACGCGCCGCTGACCACCGAACTGTTCCCCGCCGACGACCCGTACATTGACCAGGATGCGGTGTTCGGCGTGCGGGCCTCGCTCGCGGTGCCGTTCGCGAAGTGCGATTCGCCCGAAGAAGCCGCGCGTTACCGGTTGCCCAATCCGTTCGAGCGGGTCGAGTTCGATTTCCGGATGTCGCCCGCGCGCTGACCCGCTGCTGCTGGCGGCAGGGATCGTCCGCCCAGTGCCGGACAGCGCCAGCCGGGGCCGCGTTGGCCGTGGCTTGTTACCAGATGTGCTTCATTTGGCCGCCCGCTGACCGATAACAGGCAGATACGCGGCAAAGCCGCATAATCCAGCCGTTCGATCCGCTATACCGATGCCTTCCGAATCCGCTCCGTCCTCTCGCCCGGTCATTCCGTCCCGCACGCCGGGCGAGCTTGCGCGCGAGACCCTGAAGGTGCTGGCCAGCCGCCGGATCGCGCCTACGCCCGAGAACTATGTGCGGGTGTACGCCGAAGTCGCCGGCACTTCCTCGCTGGCGGCGCCCACCGCGCCAGCGGCGGCCGAGCCCGATCCGGACTGGTCGCAGGTGATCCGCGACCTGCTGCGCCAGCTGGATGTACGCCACGCTGGCGTCTCGCTGGCGCAGAAAAGGGATGGCCTCGAACGGCTGCTGATCAACTTCCGCAGGTCGCCTCAGCTGGGCGAGAAACTCGCCTCGATGGTCAAGGCGTGGGGCGAACCCCTCCCGTCATCGCCGGGCTCGCTCCGGGTCGAGGCCGAGCCCGCTGGCGCCCCGGATGCCGTGCTCGCCGGCGCCCCGGCGGTCGCCCCTGCCCCGTGGCGGGCCTCGCCCGTGTTCAACGGCATCGCGGCGATGAACCCGCCGGCGGCGGGCATGACGCTGCTGCCGATGGTCGAAGACCTCGCGCAGGCATTGCGCGAACTGCTCGCCGGGGTGTTCGAGCGCGAGGTGGCACCGCGGGTGTCCGACTACCCGAAGCTCGCCGGCACCGTGTCCCGGCTGCCACCGCTGGTGCGCGCGGCAGTGACGCCCGCCGATTGCGCCGCGATCGATGCCGCGATCGGTCATGCGCTGCGCGAGGCTGAGCTGGCGCACGTGGAGCAGCGGTTGATCGTCGAGGACTCGATGGCGCTGGTGCGCATGCTGGTCGCCAACCTGGCCGAGCTGGTCGATGATGACCGCTGGGTTGCCGGGCAGGTGCAGTTGCTGGAGCAGACCGTGGCCCAGCCACCCAGTTCGCGCACGCTCGCCGATGCACAGGCACAGTTCCGCGAGACGGTGGAACGCCAGCGCGAGCTCAAGCAGGCGCTGCGCGAGATGAAGCGCACGCTGAAGGAACTGATCGCGGTATTCGTGGAACGCGTGGGCGAGATGGCCCAGAGCGCGGTCGACTACCAGGCACGGATGCTCGGCTACACCGAGCGGGTGCGCGTGACCGACAATGTGAATGGGCTGCGCGACGTCCTCGACGACCTGATGGTCGATATCCGCCGGATGCAGGTCGACGCGACGCGATCGCGCGATGGCGTGCTCGGCGTGGGCGAGCAGGCGGCGCGCGCCCAGGGCAAGGTCGTCGAGCTCGAGGCCGAACTCGCGCGCGTGAGCGCGGCCCTGCGGGAGGATGTGCTGACCGGCGCGCTCAACCGGCGCGGGCTCGACGAAGCCGTCGAACGGGAGGCCTCGCGCGCGCATCGCTACGGCTCGCAGCTGTGTTTCGCGATGATCGACCTCGACAACTTCAAGAAGCTGAACGATCGCCTCGGCCACCAGGCCGGAGACGAGGCCCTGCGCTACCTGGTGTCCATGGTGCGCGGCATGCTGCGTCCGTCGGACACGGTCGGCCGCTATGGTGGCGAAGAGTTCGTGCTGCTGCTGCCCGAGACGCCGCTGGAGGATGCGAAGGCCGTCGTCGAGCGCCTGCAGCGCGAACTGACCCGGCAATTCTTCCTGCACGACAACAGGAAGGTCCTGATCACGTTCAGCGCCGGCGTGTCGCGGATGCAGCCAGGCGAACCCGGCGCGGAGGCGCTGCGCCGAGCGGACCAGGCGATGTACCGGGCCAAGCGCAAGGGCCGCAACCGGGTGATGCTGGCCGGCGGCGACTGAACGCCGGTCCGCACGCGCTGCGCGGCCGGGCGCTGCGCGGTGGTGTACGCTCGTGGCTGTTGCAATCGACTGCGCTTCCACGATGTCAGACAGCCCCGATCGTCCGCCGGCTGCAGGCCCGGCGTCTGCGCTTCCCCTGGCAGGCCTGCGCGTACTTGAACTCGGCCAGCTGATCGCCGGCCCGTTCGCGGGCAAGATGCTCGCCGATTTCGGGGCCGACGTGATCAAGGTCGAGCCGCCGGGCGGCGGCGACCCGCTGCGCAAGTGGCGGATGCTCAAGGATGGCACCTCCGTCTGGTGGCAGGTGCAGTCGCGCAACAAGCGATCGGTGGCGCTCGATCTTCGCTGCAGCGAGGGGCAGGAACTTTGCCGCCGGCTCGCCGGCGAGGCGGACGTGGTGATCGAGAACTTCAAGCCCGGCACCCTGGAAGGCTGGGGCCTGGGCTACGAGGCGCTGGCAAGTGGCAACCCAGGTCTGGTGATGCTGCGCATCTCCGGCTATGGCCAGGATGGTCCGTACGCCGACCGGCCCGGCTTCGGCGTGATCGCCGAGGCGATGGGCGGGCTGCGACACCTGTCTGGCGAGCCTGGCCGTCTGCCGGTGCGGGTGGGCGTGTCCATCGGCGACACCCTGGCTGCCCTGCACGGCGTGATCGGCGTGCTGCTCGCGCTCTACCACCGCAAGGCGCAGGGCGCAGCGGGCCTTGGCCAGGTGGTCGACGTCGCCCTTTACGAGGCGGTATTCAATTGCATGGAAAGCCTGCTGCCCGAGTACAGCGCGTTCGGAGCGGTACGTGAACCGGCGGGCAGCGCGCTGCCGGGTATCGCCCCGAGCAACGCCTACCGCTGCGCCGATGGCGCGGTGCTGATCGGCGGCAATGGCGACAGCATCTATCGCCGGCTGATGGACCTGATCGGCCGTGCCGACCTGCGCGATGCCCCCGACCTCGCATCGAACGACGGCCGTGCCAGGCGCGCCGCCGAACTCGATGCGGCGATCGGCGCCTGGACCGCGGCGCGACCGCTCGCCGAGGTGCTCGATGGCCTGACCCGGGCGCGGGTTCCGGCTGGCCGCATCTATACCGCGCGCGACATCGCCGAGGATCCGCACTACCGGGCACGCGGCATGATCCAGCGCATCACCACCGCCGAAGGCTACGAACTCGACGTGCCTGGCGTCGTGCCCAGGCTGTCCGCGACGCCGGGCCGGCTCTCGACGCTCGCGCCGGCGCTCGGCAGCCATACGGCGCAGGTGCTGCGCGAACTGGGCATCAGCGAGTCGGCCATCGCCGAACTCGCGGCGAAGAAGGTCATCGAGGCTCCCGGGGAGGCAGGCTGATGATGGTTGCAAGCGCCGGTGCGGTGCGCCGCGTGTTCCTGCAGGATGTCGCGATGCGTGACGGGCTGCAGGCAGAGGGCGTGTTCGTGCCGACCGATGACAAGGTGGCCTTCGTCGATGCCTTGTCCGCGACCGGTCTGGCCAAGATCGAGGTGACCTCGTTCACCTCACCCAGGGCGATCCCGATGCTGGCCGACGCCGACGAGGTGATGCGTCGCATCGCGCGCGTACCTGGCGTCGAGTACACCGTGCTGGTGCCCAACGTGCGTGGCGTCGAGCGTGCGCTGGCCGCGCCGCCGGACGAGTTCAACCTGGTGATGTCGTGCTCGGAGACGCACAACCTGGCCAATCTGCGGATGACGCGCGAGCGGTCGGTCGTCCAGTTGCTGGAGGTGATGCGGCTGTCCGCCGAAGCCCGCGTGCCTGTCAACGTGTCGTTGTCCTGCAGCTTCGGTTGCCCGATGGAGGGCGATGTGCCCTCAGGCGAGGTCCTGGATTTCGCTGAGACCTTCATCGACGCCGGTGCGCGCGGCGTCACGCTGTGCGACACCACCGGCATGGCCTATCCCTCCCAGGTCGCCGTGCTGTGCACCGATTACCGCCGGCGTTTCCCGGGCGCGATGCTGACGCTGCACGTGCACAACACGCGCGGCATGGGGCTGGCGAATGCGCTGGCCGCGCTGCAGGCCGGAGTGGATCGTTTCGATGCGTCGCTCGGCGGGCTCGGCGGTTGTCCCTATGCGCCGGGCGCGACCGGCAACGTGTGTACCGAAGACCTCGCGCACATGCTGCTGCTCGAAGGCTGCAGCATCGGCGCCGACCTGCCCGCGCTGCTCGACTGCGCGCGGCGGCTCGGGGCGCTGGTCGGCCATGAACTCCCCGGGCAACTGGTGAAGGCCGGGCGCCGGCTCGACCTGCATCCGGTGCCGCCTTCGGTCGCGCAGTCGCGCGCCCGCGCGGGGGCGCCATGATCGATCACCTGGACCATCTGGTGCTGACCACCACCGACCCCGCCGGTGCAATCGACTTCTATACCCGCGTGCTCGGCATGCAGCTCGAGCGCTTCGGCGTCACGCCCGAACTGCCACAAGGCCGGATCGCATTCCGTTTCGGCAACCAGAAGATCAACCTGCATGTGAAGGGGGCGGAGCTCGAGCCGAAGGCGCACCTGCCGGTGCCGGGTGCACTCGACCTGTGCTTCATCGCGGCGCTGCCGCTCGAGTCGGTGATCGATCGCCTCGAGGCAGCAGGCGTGCGGATCGAAGAGGGGCCCGGCCCGCGCACCGGTGCGACCGGGCGCATCCGCTCGGTGTATGTTCGAGATCCTGACCTGAACCTGATCGAGATATCGGAGTACCTGCAGCCCTGAGGTACCCTTGTCACCGGGTGCGACTGGCGCGGCCGGTCATGTGACCGGCAGTCTTGAACCCGCCTTGTCCGGACGGCACAGTCCGGCGGCGGATGTTCATCGGAGGAGAGACAAGATGAAACGGATTATCGCCGGCCTGCTGCTGGGCCTGTCCACGGTTGCGGCAGCGCAATCCTTCCCTTCGCGTCCGGTCACGATGGTGGTGGCCACCGTTCCCGGCGGGTCCACCGACTTCACGTCCCGCCTGCTGCAGGAGCCGCTGTCCAGGGCGCTCGGCCAGCCGGTGGTCGTGGAGAACCGCGGTGGCGCCTCGGGCAACATCGGCACCGAACTGGTCGCGCGGGCGAAGCCCGATGGCCATACCCTGCTGCTGCAGTTCTCCGGCTTTCACGTCGGCAACCCGCACCTGTTCAAGGGCCTGAAGTGGGATCCGGTCAAGGATTTCACCCCCATCGCGATGGCGCTCTACGCGCCGCAGGTGATCGCCGTCGGGCCATCGACGAAGGTCACCACGATGAAGGAACTGGTCGACCTGATCCGGGCCAACCCCGGCAAGATCAGCTATGGGTCGTCCGGCGCGGGTCGATACAGCACCTGTCCGGCGAAATCCTCGAGCAGCAGGCCGGCGGAAAGATGATCCACGTTCCCTACAAGGGCAGCGGTCCTGCCGTGGTCGACCTGATGGCCGGCAACATCGACATGTTCATCACCACGCCGCCGGGCGTGATCCAGCAGGTGCAGGCGGGCAAGCTGCGGGCGATTGCCTATGCCGCGCGCAATCGTCACCCGTCGATGCCGACGGTGCCGACCGCGGCCGAAGCCGGGTACCCGAAGTACGAGGTGGCGTCCTGGTTCGGCCTGCTCGGGCCGGCGGGCCTGCCGCCGGAGGTGGTCAGGCGGCTGTCGGAGGAAGTGCGGCGGATCGTCGAGGGACGGGAGTTCCGCGAAAAGGCCGACTCGCAGGGTGCATTCGCCCAGTACCAGGATCCCACGGCCTTCGCGAAGACCATCGCCCAGGAACTCGCCTACTGGGGCGCGCTGATCCGCAACGCCGGCATCGCGGCAGAGTAACCGGGTCCAGCGGGGCTGCGCCGACCGGCTGATGGCGCTGGCACGCGGCGAAGGCGACAAAAAACAGCCGGCAGGGTCACCCCGTCCGGCTGAAGCTGCTTGCATCGCTGGCCGCGAATGCAACGGGGTCAGTATTCGCCTCCGGTGTACGATCCGCAAGTGCCCTTACGAACTGTTACGGATTCCCGCCCGGCCTGCCCGTCGGCACTTGTCCGCGCGCGTTCCCGGCATCCCAGGAGGAATACATGACGCAGGACCTCGATCGCCTCGCCGAATGGATCGGCAACCGTGAATCCGACATCGACTACGTGACCGTGCCGTCGGTGCACCGGTTGTCGTGCACGCTCGACCGCGACGATCCGCGCCCCAAGGTCGGCGACGCGCTGCCGATCGGCTGGCACTCCATCCTGTTCCCGCGCGTGGTGCGCCAGTCGCAGATCGGGCCCGACGGCCATCCGCAACGCGGCGATTTCCTGCCGCCGGTGCCGCTGCCGCGCCGGATGTTCGCCGGCAAGCGCATCACGTTCGAAGGTGAACTCCGGGTCGGCGACGAGGTGACGCGCGAATCGGTGATCCAGAGCGTGACGCCGAAGGTGGGCAAGTCGGGACAGATGGTGTTCGTCACCGTGCGCACGGACATCTGCAGCCCGCGCGGGCTGGCCGTGGTCGAGGAACAGGACATCGTATACCGCGAGGAGCCCGACCCGCACGCGCCCAGGCCGCCCGCGGCCCCGATGGCCGCCCCTGGCGCGGCGATCTGGAAGAAGGTGGTGACGCCCGATCCGGTCATGCTGTTCCGCTATTCGGCACTGACCTTCAACGGCCACCGGATCCACTACGACCAGCCCTACGTGACCGGTACCGAAGGCTATCCGGCCCTGGTGATGAACGGGGGGCTTACCACGCTGCTGGTGTTCGAACTCGCGCGCGCGAAGGCCGGCGGCCCACTGCGCCACATGGCGTCGCGCAACGTCAGGCCGCTGTTCGTGGACCGGCCGATTACCCTGTGTGGCGAACCCTCGGCCGACGGGCGCAGCGCGAAGCTGTGGGCAGAGGACGACACCGGGGCGGTCGCGTTGAGCGCGACGGCCGAATTCGACGCCTGACCTGCATCGGCGAGATGGGTGGTTGCCGGCGCTGCCGGAACCGCCCGCGCGTAGCGGCCGCGCCCCGCGCTTGACGGGCACCTCGGGTAGACTCGATGGTTTTCCACGATGTGCCGCAGACTGACCGTCGCGGCGCCAGGTGACTGAACAGATGGAAGAATTCGCGCGAATCCGACGCCTGCCACCGTACGTGTTCAACATCACGGCGGAACTGAAGATGGCCGCGCGCCGCCGCGGCGAGGACATCATCGACCTGTCGATGGGCAACCCCGACGGTCCGACGCCGCCGCACATCGTCGCCAAGATGATCGAGGCCGCGCAACGTCCGGATACCCATGGCTACTCGGTGTCCAAGGGCATTCCGCGCCTGCGCAAGGCCATCTGCAACTGGTACCAGACCCGGTACGGGGTGGAACTCGATCCGGACAGCGAGGCCATCGTCACCATCGGGTCGAAAGAGGGCATTGCCCACCTGGCGCTCGCCACCCTCGAGCGCGGCGACATCGTGCTGGTGCCCAATCCAAGCTACCCGATCCACATCTACGGCCCGGTCATCGCCGGTGCTGACATCCGCCATGTGCGGATGACGCCAGGGGTGGATTTCTTCGACGAACTCGACCGTGCGATGAAGGAGTCGTACCCGAAGCCGAAGATGCTGATCCTGAACTTCCCGTCGAACCCGACCAGCCAGTGCGTCGACCTGCCGTTCTTCGAGAAGATCATCGACATCGCCCGTCGCCATGAAATCTATGTCGTGCACGACCTCGCCTATGCCGACATCACCTTCGACGGCTATCGCGCGCCGTCGATCATGGAGGTACCCGGTGCGCGCGACGTCGCGGTCGAGTTCTTCACGATGTCCAAGAGCTACAACATGGCGGGCTGGCGCGTGGGCTTCATGGTCGGCAACCGCGACCTGGTGTCGGCGCTGGCAAGGATGAAGAGCTACCACGACTACGGCACCTTCACCCCGATCCAGATCGCCTCGATCCTCGCGCTCGAAGGCCCCCAGGAGTGCGTGCGCGAGATCGCGATGACCTACCAGAAGCGGCGCGACGTGATGGTGCAGGGCCTGCACGGAGCGGGGTGGATGGTCGAGTCGCCCAGGGCGGCGATGTACATCTGGGCGAAGATCCCCGAGGCCTACGCGAAGATGGGTTCCCTCGAGTTCTCGAAGAAGCTGCTGGACGAGGCCAAGCTGGCTGCATCGCCTGGCATCGGCTTCGGAGAATATGGCGATGACCATGTCCGGCTCGCCCTGATCGAAAACGAGTCGCGCATCCGCCAGGCGACGCGCGGGGTGAAAGAGATGTTCCGCAAGGATGGGCTGCTCTGATGAAACCGATCAACGTGGGTCTGCTGGGCATCGGCACCGTGGGCGGAGGCACCTTCGGGGTGCTCGCGCGCAACCGTGACGAGATCGAACGGCGCGCCGGGCGCGGCATACGCATCACGCGCGTGGCCGACAAGGACCTCGCGCGCGCGCGCTCACTCGTGGCCGCCTGCACGCCTGCAGGCGAAGCGGCGGCGCAGGTGGGCGATGACGCGTTCGCGGTGGTGCGCGATCCGGACATCGACATCGTCGTCGAACTGATCGGCGGCTACGGCATCGCGAAAGAGCTGATGCTGGAGGCGATCGCCCACGGCAAGCACGTGGTCACCGCCAACAAGGCGCTGCTGGCGCTGCACGGCAACGAGATCTTCGGCGCCGCGCAGGCCAGGGGCGTGATGGTGGCGTTCGAGGCGGCTGTCGGCGGCGGCATCCCGATCATCAAGGCGCTGCGCGAGGGCCTTACCGCCAACCGCATCGAGTGGATCGCGGGCATCATCAACGGCACCAGCAACTTCATCCTGTCCGAGATGCGCGACAAGGGTCTCGCGTTCGACGAAGTGCTCGCGCAGGCGCAGAAGCTCGGCTATGCAGAGGCCGATCCGACCTTCGACATCGAGGGCATCGATGCCGGCCACAAGCTCACCATCATGTCGGCGATCGCCTTCGGCGTGCCGATGCAGTTCGAGCGGGCCTACACCGAAGGCATCACGAAGCTCACCGCCGAGGACATCCGCTACGCCGAGGAACTCGGCTACCGGATCAAGCTGCTCGGCATCACGCGGCGCGTGGGCGAGGGCGCCGGCGCGGGCATCGAACTGCGCGTGCACCCGACCCTGATCCCCGCCAGGCGACTGATCGCCAACGTCGAGGGCGTGATGAACGCGGTGCTGGTGAAGGGCGACGCGGTGGGCCAGACCATGTACTACGGCGCGGGCGCGGGTTCCGAGCCCACGGCTTCGGCGGTGGTCGCCGACCTCGTCGACGTCACCCGGCTGGCGACGGTCGACCCGGAGAACCGGGTGCCGCACCTGGCCTTCCAGCCCGACCGCATCTCGAACCTGCCGATCCTGCCGATCGCGGATATCGAGACCGCGTACTACCTGCGCATGCGGGTGCAGGACAGGCCCGGCGTGCTCGCCGACATCACGCGCATCCTGGCCGAGCGCACGATCTCGATCGACGCGATGGTGCAGAAAGAGCCGGCCGCGGGCGAGAGCGAGGCCGACATCATCCTGCTCACGCATCGCACCATCGAGCGCAACATGGATGCCGCGATCGCCAGCATCGAGGCACTGCCGACGGTGTCTGGCCGGGTCGCCCGGCTGCGCCTGGAGGAACTCTAGGCCGTGCGTTACCTGAGTACCCGAGGCGGGATGGCGCCGGCGAGTTTCCGCGAGATCCTCCTGGAGGGGCTCGCACCCGATGGCGGGCTCGCGATGCCGCAGTCCTGCCCGCAGGTCGACAGGGCGACGCTTGCGCGGTGGCGCGGGCTCGACTACCGCGGCCTCGCGTACGAGATCCTGTCGCTGTTCATCGACGACATCCCGCCAGCCACGCTGCGCTCGATCGTCGAACGCACCTACCGGGCAGAGGTGTTCGGGTCCGATGCGGTGACGCCGTTGACCACACTGCAGCCCGGCCTGCACCTGCTGCAGTTGTCCAACGGGCCGACGCTCGCGTTCAAGGACATCGCGATGCAGCTGCTCGGCAACCTGTTCGAGTTCGTGCTCGCCGAGCGCGGAGAATCGCTGAACATCCTCGGTGCCACGTCCGGCGATACCGGTTCGGCGGCCGAGTACGCGATGCGCGGCAAGCGCGGCATCCGGGTGTTCATGCTGTCGCCCCAGGGCGCGATGAGCCCGTTCCAGACGGCACAGATGTTCTCGCTGATGGATCCGAACATCCACAACATCGCGATCCGCGGCGTGTTCGACGATTGCCAGGATATCGTGAAGGCGGTCAGCGCTGATCTTCCGTTCAAGTCGCGCTTCCGGATCGGTACCGTCAATTCGATCAACTGGGCGCGCCTGGTCGCCCAGGTCGTCTATTACTTCAAGGG
>CAIQON010000089.1 GCA_903873475.1 uncultured bacterium | reverse complement strand
CGCAAGACCCGATAGTCCTCGATAGATCCCGAAAGGTGCATCCCGCGCCGATCGCCCGGAAACCCGCGCCAATGCTGGACCTCACCAAGATGACGGTATCTTTGACGGTATCCAGTAGCCTTTCGCCCAAGAACGCTTGGCGCGACAAGGACTTAGCGGCTCAATTGATGTTTGAGTGGGAGTAGGGGCTCTCCCGAGCGATCAGTATCTACGATAGAGATCGATCGGGAGGAACGGCGCCAACTCCAGGCTGTTCTCTGGGATACGGAATTCCGCTGAAAAGTGTCGGGTCGCATGCAGGGCCAGTAGTCAGATCGACCCGGACAGTCAGCTGCTTCTGATCGACGACTCCGAGTACCGGCTCGACCTTGAGATGGCCGCTTCAGGCGGGCGTACGGAGCGGCTCTCTCTCTATTCGTAGAAAAGAAGCCATCTTTCCGAAAACGACTGGTCCGGGGCGGGAAGCGGGGCAGCTCATGACCGTCGTGGCAGCGTCGCGCTTGATCACCGCTTGGCATTGCGCACCCCGCGTGGTGGGCGCGATCTCCGGCAACCTCGATTCACGGGCTGGATGCATTCAGGAAAGCGTTCGTGCGGCTAGAACCTCAGCGGACCGGCTGCGCCTACTGGCAATGGCTGCCGGAATGCTGTGAGCTGGACACGCCAGCGAGCCCCACGATCTGTCTGGCTTTCGCCGCGCTCGACAGATAAAGATGCACATAAGAGCCCCAATCGAACTTCACCAGCAGGTCGAGGCGTCCGTCCCCATCAAGGTCGCCCGCCCACAGCACCAGCAGATCGACCGACGCACGCAAGTCAGGCACGTAGTGGACGTCGGCGCGAGCGCGCGCATCGCTGCAGGTGGCGCTTGAAGCTGAAGTGCCAGCGGGTTAGTGCTGTACTTCGCGTGCGGCCAGCGCTATCGTCAGTACGCTGACGGTCGCTCTTAAGGAAAATGCATTGATGCGGTATTTGATCTTGGTGATTAGTCTGGCTGTCACCAGCATGTTGCCTCTGTCAGCAGCGGCGCAAAGCCGAGCCGAGCTGCTGCGCGAGCTGGAAGGAACCTGGCGATGGACCACGCCCGATGGGTGTGTCGTCACCCGAACCTTTCGCGCGGACGGCACCAGCCGCACCTTTAACGGGAAGAAGACGACTGAATCCACCATCGCGCCCAGGTTCGACCAGGGCTTAGGCGCTCGGCTGTATGTGCAGGTGATTACCAAAGATGAAGGTGGCAGGGACTGCGACGGTGAGAGCTCCGATACGACCGGGAATCGCTATCTAGCGTTCTTTGGTGTCAGCATGTTCAAGCGCGAGTTCAAGTTATGTATCGATCCCGGCATGACCGCGTGTCACGCGTATCGTAAGCAGTAGCCACGCAGCCAGTGCCCGCCCAACACAGCAACCAGGGAGAATCACATGCGGAAGCGCCTGTCGGGCACGACCCTCATGGCATCGATCGCATTGCCGGTCCTTGTTGCCGGCGCAACACCGGCTGCAGGCCAGGAGTATCCAACCCGGGTCATCCGCCTGATCGTCGGCTTCACGGCCGGTGGAAACGATGACTATGTCGGTCGTATCGTGGCAGCCCGCCTGAACGAACGCTTCGGCCAACCCGTCATAGTCGACAATCGTCCCGGCGCCGGTGGCAACACCGGCGCGGAGATCCTGGCGCGAGCCGCACCGGACGGCCACACACTGTCGTCGGTCGGCAGCATCACGCTTGCGTCTGGGCCGAGCCTGTACCCGAAGCTCGCCTACGATCCAATGAAAGACTTCGCGTTCGTCGCGCGAGTGGCGATCGGGTCCAACGTCGTGTTCGCGCATCCGTCGGTGCCTGCGCAGTCGCTGCAGGACCTGATCAAGCTGGCCCGCGCGCAGCCGAAGACGATCCGCTATGGAACGCCGGGGGTTGCCAGCCTCGGCCACCTCACGATGGAGTTCCTGCAGAGCCTGGGCAAGTTCGAGCTCGGACACGTCCCGTACAAGGGGCCGGCGCCTGCGGTGACCGCGGTGCTGGGTGGAGAAGTGCAGGTCGGCGTCGGAGCCAGCTCAGCGGCGATTCCGCTCGTGCAGGCGAAACGGATCAACGCACTCCTGGTGACGGGTGCGAAGCGACTGGGGCCGTTGCCGGGCGTGCCCACCATCGGCGAGTCCGGGTTCCCCGGGGTCGAGGTCACGAACAATCACGGCATCCTCGCGCCAGCGGCGACGCCCCAGGCGATCGTCAAGCTGCTCAGCGAAGAGATCAACGCGCTGCTGCGGACGGAGGAAGCCCGGGCCGGGCTCGCGGCGCGTGGCCTGGATGAGGCGGCCAGTAGCCCTGAACAGTTCCGCCGTATCGTCACTGCGGAACTCGCCCGCTGGACCCGCGTGATCAAGGAGGCGAAGATCACCGCCAACTGATCGGTGGCCGGGCGGCCCCTTGCGAGCCGATTTTCAGGGGTCGCGCAGCGATCGCTCAATGACCGGGCACGCGGAATACCAGCGCCGGTTCTTCGCTCCTGCCCCGCGGCTTGCGCAGTCGTTCAGCGACAGCCATGGCGAACGGCGCAGTCTCCAGCAGGATCGCGGTCTGAACATCGTCGAGCACCAGCCCTGCGCGGCGCGCGCTGTCCAGCACGAAGTGGCGCGTCATGGCGTCCATGTCCGGCAACTGTGGCTCGCTGTACCTGGGTGAAACCGCAGGCTGCGGAGTCCCGGCCGCAAGGCGCGGGTGCTGCAGATGCCAGTCGGTCGCGCGCTGGTACGCGTGTCCGGCACGCAGCACGGTCGCTTCGTCGAACGGCCGTCCGAGGATCTGCATGCCCAGCGGCAGCCCGCCGCTGAACCCGGCGGGAAGCGCGAGCGCCGGGCCACCGGTCAGGTTCGCCGGCGTGAACGCCTGGGGTGTCTGGAAGAAGTTGGCGATCCGGTGTGCGTCCAGCCGTGGCGCGGGGCCGGCGCCCACGGTGAGCATCACGTCATACCGATCGTAGAGGGGCTGCATTTCCGCGACGATGCGCCGGTGCTCGCGGGTCGCCTGCAGGTAATCCGATGCCTGGTACACGCACGAAGGCAGCACGCGTCCCAGGAAGTCGCGGCCGAAATCGCCCGGGCGCGATCTGAAATCGTCGTAGTGGATGGAAAGGAGTTCGCTGCCCGCGATGACGAGCTTGGTGTCGAGCGACTCCCGAAGCGGCCGCGCGCGGCAGTCCT